>NZ_JBJNRJ010000005.1:133168-140068 GCF_046233715.1 Trujillonella humicola
AGGCCTTCGCCCAGCTCACGCCCGACCAGCGGCAGCAGGTGCTGGTCGGTCTCGCCGCGGCGGGGGGCCCGGCCGCCGCCCCCCCCCCCCCCCCCCCCCCCCCCCCCGCGCCCCCGCCCCCCCCCCCCCCCCCCCCCCCGGAGCGGGGTCACGGCCGCCGCCACCGGCGGCCCTCGGCGGCCAGCATCTCGTCGGCCGCGCGCGGCCCCCACTCGCCGGCCCGGTAGGGGTGCGGCGTGGTCCCGGCCCAGAACTCCTCGAGCGGGTCGATCACCGCCCAGGAGGCCTCGACCTCGGCGTTGCGGGGGAAGAGCGTGGCGTCGCCGAGCAGCACGTCGAGCAGCAGGCGCTCGTAGGCCTCCGGGCTGGCCTCGGTGAACTGCTCGCCGTAGAGGAAGTCCATGGAGACGTCGCGCACCTCCATCACGCTGCCGGGCACCTTCGACCCGAACTTGAGGGTGACCCCCTCGTCGGGTTGCACCCGCACGACCAGCTGGTTGTTGCCCAGCTCCTCGGTGTCGGTGTCGGCGAAGGGCAGGTGCGGCGCCCGCTTGAACACCAGCGCGATCTCGGTGACCCGCCGGGGCAGCCGCTTGCCGGTCCGCAGGTAGAACGGCACCCCGGCCCAGCGGCGGGTCTCGACGCCCAGCCGCACGGCGGCGTAGGTCTCGGTCGTCGACCCGGGATCGACGCCCTCCTCCTGCCGGTAGCCGTGCGCCCGCTGCCCGGCCAGCCACCCCTGTTCGTACTGCCCGCGGACGGCGTCGGTGCGCATGTCCTCCGGCAGGGAGATCGCCCGGAGCACCTTCAGCTTCTCGGTGCGGATCTCCTCGGCGGAGAACTCGACCGGCTCCTCCATCGCGGTCAGGGCGAGCAGCTGCAGCAGGTGGTTCTGCAGCACGTCGCGGGCGGCGCCGGTCTTCTCGTAGAAGCCTGCCCGCCCGCCGATGCCGACGTCCTCGGCCATGGTGATCTGCACCGAGTCGACGTGGTGGCCGTTCCACACCGGCTCGAAGAGGGTGTTGGCGAACCGCAGCGCCATCAGGTTCTGGACGGTCTCCTTGCCCAGGTAGTGGTCGATGCGGAACACGTCGTCGGGGCTGAACACCGAGTCGACCAGCTCGTTGAGCTCGCGGCTGGAGGGCAGGTCGGTGCCGAAGGGCTTCTCCACGACCACCCGGCGCCAGCGGTCGGGCGTGCTCTCGGCCATGCCGGTGCGCTCCATCTGCTTGAGCACCACCGGGAACATCGACGGCGGGATGGAGAGGTAGAACGCGGCGTTGCCGCCGATGCCGTGGCTGCTCTCGAGGTCGGCCAGCGCCCCGGCGAGCTCGTCGAAGGCGTTGTCGTCGTCGAACGAGCCCTGCACGAAGCGGACGCTGCCGGCCAGGCGCTCCCACACCTCCTCCCGCCACGGGGTGCGGGCGGCCTTGCGCGCGGCCTCGCGGGCCAGCTCGGCGAAGTCCTCGTCGCCCCAGTCGCGGCGGGCGAACCCGAGCAGCGCGAAGTTGGTGGGCAGCAGGCCCCGGTTGGCCAGGTCGTAGACCGCGGGCAGCAGCTTCTTGCGGGCCAGGTCGCCGGTGATGCCGAAGACCACGAGGGCGCACGGGTCGGGTACCCGGGGCAGCCGCCGGTCCCGGGGGTCACGCAGCGGGTTGACGATCATCGGCGTTGTCCGTCCTCGGGGCTGGAGGGGGGAGTCGGCCTCCTGCCCGCCGCCGGCGGGGCGCGCGGCGGGGCAGGAGGGCCCGTCCGCTACTTCTTGTCCTTGTCCTCGAGCTCGCTCTTCACCGAAGCGGTGAGCTCGTCCCAGGAGTCGACGAACTTCTGCACGCCCTCCTCCTCGAGCACCCGGAAGACGTCGTCGAGGTCGACGCCGGCGTCCCGGACCGCCTGCATGACGGCGGCGGCGTCGTCGTACGCCTTCTGCACCGGCGTGCCCGGGGTGCCGTGGTCGGCGTAGGCCATGAGCGTCTTCTCCGGCATCGTGTTGACGGTGCCGGGAGCGATCAGCTCGCTGATGTAGAGCGTGTCCGGGAGCTCCGGGTTCTTGACCCCGGTGGAGGCCCACAGCGGCCGCTGGGGGTGGGCGCCCTTGGCCTCCAGCGCCTTCCAGCGGTCGGAGGAGAAGACCTCCTCGTAGGCCTGGTAGGCGAGCTGGGCGTTGGCCACGCCCGCCTTGCTCATCAGGGAGGCGTCGGCGCCGGCCTTCTCCAGCCGCTTGTCGATCTCGGTGTCCACGCGGGAGACGAAGAACGAGGCGACCGACGCGATGCCCGACAGGTCGGCGTCCGGGTCCTCGGCGAGCCGCTCCTCCAGCCCGGACAGGTAGGCGTCCATGACCTTGCGGTAGCGCTCGGGGCTGAAGATCAAGGTGACGTTGACGCTGATGCCCCGGGCGATCGACGTCTGGATGGCCGGGAGGCCCGCCTCCGTCGCCGGGATCTTGATGTAGAGGTTGGGCCGGTCGACCAGCCACCACAGGTGCGCGGCCTCGGCCGCGGTGGCGTCGGTGTCGTTGGCCAGGCCGGGCGCGACCTCGAGGGAGACCCGCCCGTCGCCGGGCTGCCGCTGCGCCACGGGCGCCAGCAGGTCGCAGGCGTCGCGGACGTCCGCGGCGGTGATGGTCCGCAGCGCCTCCTCCACGCTCACCTGGCGCACGGCGAGCGCGTGCACCTGGTCGTCGTAGGAGTCCGACCCGCTGATCGCCGCGGCGAAGATGGTCGGGTTGGTGGTGACGCCGACGACGCTGTGCTCGTCGACCAGCGACTGGAGGTTCCCGCTGCGGATCCGGTCGCGGGACAGGTCGTCGAGCCAGACGGCGACCCCGGCCGAGGAGAGTTCTGCCAGGTTCTGGTTCTGGTTCTGGGTCATTGCTGGGTCCTTCCGGTAAGGACCCCCTCGCCCCCACCTTTCGCGAGCTCGCGGCGGGACCCTGCGAGGAGGCCGGGGGCTATCTGTCGCCGGTGGGGTGGGGGAGGCCGCCGGTGGCCGCGACCGGCCCGGCGGGGACGGCGGCGCCGGAGGCCGCCGCCTCGATGCTCTCGCGGGCGGCCGCGACGACCGCCTCGTGCGTGAGGCCGAACTCCTCGTACAGCGTCGCGTAGGCCGCGCTGGCGCCGTAGTGCGTCAGCCCGACGATCCGCCCGGCGTCGCCCACGAACTCCCGCCAGCCCATCGGCACGCCGGCCTCGACGCTGACCCGCGCCCGGACCGTGGGCGGCAGGACCTCGTCCTTGTAGGCCTGGTCCTGGTCGGCGAACCACTCGACGCAGGGGACGGAGACCACCCGGGTCGGGACGCCGTCGGCCTCGAGCTGCTCGCGCGCGGCGACCGCGATCTGCACCTCCGAGCCGGTGCCGAGCAGGATCACCTCGGGGGTGCCGTTCGACGCGTCGGCCAGCACGTAGGCGCCGCGCGCGGTGCCCTCCGCGGGGCCGAACCGCTCGCGGTCGAACACCGGCAGGTTCTGCCGGGACAGCAGCAGGCCGGCCGGCCGGTCGTTGTGCTCGAGGATCGTGCGCCACGCGACGGAGACCTCGTTGGCGTCCGCCGGGCGGACGACGTCCAGGCCGGGGATCGCCCGCAGGGCCGCGAAGTGCTCGATCGGCTGGTGGGTCGGCCCGTCCTCGCCCAGGCCGATCGAGTCGTGGGTCCACACGTACACGACCGGCAGCTGCATGAGCGCCGCCAGGCGCACCGCCCCGCGCATGTAGTCGGAGAAGGTGAGGAAGGTGCCGCCGTAGACGCGGGTGCCGCCGTGCAGCGCGATGCCGTTCATGATCGCGCCCATGGCGTGCTCCCGGACGCCGAAGTGCAGGGTCCGCCCGTAGGGGCCGCCGGACCACATCTTCGTCTGGCGGTTGGCCGGCAGGAACGACGGCTCGCCCTCCACCGCGGTGTTGTTGCTCTCGGCGAGGTCGGCCGAGCCGCCCCACAGCTCCGGCAGCTCCGGGTAGAGCGCGGCCAGGGCCTTGCCGCTGGCCTTGCGGGTGGCCACGCCCTTCTCGTCGGCCGGGTAGGTGGGCAGGTTCGCGGCGAAGCCCTCGGGCAGCCGCCGCTCCTGCATCCGCGCGAGCAGCTCGGCCCGCTCCGGGGCCGCCTGCGCCCAGGCGTCGAAGCGCTCCTGCCACTCCGCGTGCGCCGTCTTCCCGGCGTCCACGACCGACCGGGCGTGGGCGAGGACCTCGTCGTCGACCTCGAAGGTCTGCCCGGGGTCGAACCCGAGGATCTCCTTGGTCGCCCGCACCTCGTCCTCGCCCAGGGCGGAGCCGTGCGCGGCGCCGGTGTTCTGCTTGGTCGGCGCCGGCCAGGCGATGATCGTCCGCAGCACGATGATCGACGGGCGGGAGGTCTCCGCCTTGGCCGCCGCGAAGGCCGCGTCGACCGCGGCCAGGTCCTCGCCGTCGTCCACGTGCTGCACGTGCCAGCCGTAGGCCTCGTAGCGCTTGCCGACGTCCTCGGTGAAGGCGACGGTCGTGTCGTCCTCGATGGAGATCCGGTTGTCGTCGTAGACCAGGACGAGGTTGCCCAGCTGCTGGGTGCCGGCCAGCGACGAGGCCTCGGCGCTGACGCCCTCCTGCAGGTCGCCGTCGGAGCAGAAGGCCCAGATGGTGTGGTCGAACAGGCTCTCGCCCTCGGGGGCGTCGGGGTCGAGCAGACCCCGCTCGCGGCGGGCGGCCATCGCCATCCCGACGGCGTTGCCCACGCCCTGGCCCAGCGGACCGGTGGTGGTCTCGACGCCGGGGGTGTGGTTGACCTCGGGGTGCCCCGGGGTCTTCGACCCCCAGGTGCGCAGGGCCCGCAGGTCGTCGAGCTCCAGGCCGTAGCCGGCGAGGAACAGCTGCACGTACAGCGTCAGGCTCGAGTGGCCCATCGACAGGACGAAGCGGTCGCGCGCCACCCAGTTCGGGTCCGACGGGTCGTGCCGCAGCCACTTGTGGAAGAGCAGGTAGGCGGTCGGCGCCATGCTCATCGCCGTCCCGGGGTGGCCGTTGCCCACCTTCTGGACGGCGTCCATGGCCAGCACGCGGGCGGTGTCGATGGCCCGGCGGTCCAGGTCGCCGAAGTCCTCGGGGAGGGTCGGCCGGGGCTGGCGCGGGTCCCCGGTGGGGCTGTCGGTCGCGGCCTCGGCCGGGGCCTCGGCCGCTGTGCTCTTCGTCTCGCCTGTCATCGTGGCGCTGCTCCCTCGGTCGGCCGGGTCGGTCGCTCCGGGTCGGGGACCGAGCCGGAGCGGCGGACGGTGTGCGGTGCGGCGACCGGCAGGCCGGGCAACCGGGCGATCGGCGGCCCCGACGCCGGACCGACGACGGCGCCGTCGCCGACCTCGTCGTCGCGACCGGGCCCTACCCGCTGCACGCGCAGCACCAACCTGCACGACCCTAGTCATCCGCGCCCGTCACGGGCGCGGTCGCGGGCTACAGTTGGTCCGTTCGACACCCGGCCGGAAGGGACCCCGTGCTGTCTCCGTCGCCGGTGGAGTCCCACACCTCGTGTCCTCGGGAGGCCCTCCGGTGACGGCGGTCTCCGAGCGCCCGGCGGTCTCCACCCGCAGCTTCTCCTCGGTGGTGGGCGCCTACGTGGCGCTGACCAAGCCCAAGCTCGTCGAGCTGCTGCTGGTCACCACGCTGCCGGCGATGATGCTCGCTGCCGACGGGTGGCCCTCCTGGCGGCTCGTCGTCGCCACGCTGGTCGGCGGGATGCTGGCCGCGGGTGCGGCGAACACGTTCAACTGCTGGTACGACCGCGACATCGACCGGCTGATGTCGCGCACCCGCACCCGGCCGATCCCCTCCGGGGCGGTCAGCCCGCGTGCCGCACTCGTCTTCGGGCTGGTGCTGGCCGCCGCGTCCCTGGCCGTCCTGTGGGTCGAGACCACGCCGCTGGCCACCGCGCTGGCCGCCGTGGCGATCCTGGCCTACTCGGTCGTCTACACGATGGTGCTCAAGCGCCGGACCAGGCACAACACCGTCTTCGGCGCCTTCCCGGGAGCCGCGCCGGTGCTCATCGGCTGGGCCGCGGTCACCGGCTCGCTGGACTGGCCGGCGGTCCTGTTCTTCGCCATCGTCTTCTGCTGGCAGATGCCGCACTTCTGGGCGCTGGCCAGCCGTTTCCGCGAGGACTACGCCCGCGCCGGCGTGCCCATGCTCTCCGTCGTCGCCGGCCCGGAGAGCGTCGGCCGGCAGTCCGTGGCCTGGGCCTGGGCGACGCTGGGCGCGACGCTGCTCATGGGGTCGGTCACTCCGGAGCTGGACTGGGCCTTCGCCATCGGCGGCGGGCTGCTCGGCGCCTGGTACGTGATCGAGTCCCACCAGTGGCTGGCCCGCATCCGCGCCGGCGTCGCCGACCGGCCGATGCGGCTGTTCTCGGTGTCGATCACGCAGATGACCCTGCTCTCGGTCGCCATCGCGATCGACGTGCTGTTCTGACTGCGGTCCTCCGGACCGCACCGCGGCCAACGGCCGTCCGCTGAGTGATCTGTCGGCCTCCGGCCGACACCGCGGCCAACGGCCGTTCCGCTGCTGAGCTGAGCCGTTGCCCGTGTCCTCGTCGCGGAGGCCCTCCGGGCCTCCGCGACGAGCCCACCCCGGCTGCCTGCCGTACCCGGCTCGCACCGGACCCGGTCCGCACGGTGCCGTTCCCGGCCGGGCGCGGTACGTCGCCGATGCTGCCGTTCCTGGCTGGTCCGTACGTCGCCGCTTCGCCGTCTCCTCGCGGGCGGTGTGCGGAGACCGACCGTTCCGGCGGGGGATCGGGGCGTCAGCGCACGGTGCTCGCGGGGGGGGGGGGGGGGGGGGGGGGGGGGGGGGGGGGGGGGGGGGGGGGGGGGGGGGGGGGGGGCGGGGCGGGGGGCGGCGGGGGGGGGGGGGGGGGGGGGGGGGGGGGGGGGGGGGGGGGGGG
>NZ_JBJNRJ010000005.1:140078-154632 GCF_046233715.1 Trujillonella humicola
TGCGCCGACTCCTCGGGGGCGGTGTGCGGAGACGTACGGTTCCGGCGGGGGATCGGGGCGTGAGCGCTCTGGGCTCGCGGGGGCGGGCTCCCGGGAGCCCGCCACGGGGAGCTCGGAGGCGGGGCCGCGGACCGACCAGACCAGCCGCGCCGTGTAGGCCGTGACGAGGACCGCGCCCAGCATGTGCACGAGCACCAGGGCCGCGGGCAGGTGCAGGAAGTACTGCACGTAACCGACGACGCCCTGCAGGACCTGCACGACCAGCAGGTCCCGGGCGGCCCGGCGCGTGCGCCCGGCCGTGTCGGTCGCGTACAGCGCCACCAGCAGCGCCACGGTCAGCCCGATGAGGAGGAAGACGACGTCGGCGTGCAGCTGGCTCATCAGCTCGGGGTCGAAGCCCATGCGGCCGACCCGCAGCTCCCCGTCGGCCCCCTCGGTCAGGTCGCCGCTGTGCGGCCCGCTGCCGGTCACCACCGTGCCGAGCACCAGGACGGCGGCGGTGGCCGCGGCGATCCCGTTCACCAGCAGCGCGAACGGCCGGCGGACGAGCAGCTGGCCGACGCCTGGCTCGCGGCTGCGCAGCCACAGCGTGGTCATCAGCGCCACGAGGACCGCGGACAGCAGGAAGTGCGCCGCGACCGTCCAGGGGTTCAGCCCGGTCAGCACCGTGATGCCGCCCAGCGCGGCCTGCACCGGGATGCCCAGGAAGCCGAGGACGGCGAGCCGGCGCAGGTCCCGCCGCGGGGACCGCCACACGACGACCACCGTGGCGACGGCGACGGCGGCGAGCACGAAGGTGAGCAGCCGGTTGCCGAACTCGATCACGCCGTGCCCCGCAAGCTCGGACGTGGCCACGAAGCTGTCGTCGGTGCAGCGCGGCCACGTGGGGCAGCCGAGGCCGGAGCCGGTCAGGCGCACGGCGCCACCGGTGACCACGATGAGCCCGTTGGCCACCGCGTTGGCGAGGGCCACCCGGGAGATCGTCCGGGAGGAGAAGGAGGCGGGCAGGACCGGCACGACCCGATGCTAGGCGGTCGCCGGACCGGGGTAGGTGCAGGCGACGGACCGCCCAGCCACGGCGGCGAGACCTCCCTCACGGATCGAGTGGCATGACGAGCGCGTACTTCTCCGGCGGCCCCTTCGACGATTTCCTCGCCCGCTACCTGGGCGGCGGCGGCCCGCGACGGATCGACCTCCTCCAGCTGCTCAGCGGGCCCGCGCGGGAGCTCATCTCCGCCGCGGCCCGGCACGCGGCGGGCACCGGGCACGCCGACCTCGACACCCAGCACCTGCTGTGGGCGATGACCGAGGACGAGCCGACCCGCACCCTGCTGTCGCGGGCGGGCGCCGACCCCGACGAGCTGCGCCGGCAGCTGGACGGCGAGCCGCCCCGCGGTGAACCGCGCACCGAGCCACCGGCCCTCACCCCGGCGGCCAAGCGCACGCTGCTCGACGCCCACCAGGTGTCCCGCGCGCTCGGCTCCACCTACATCGGCCCGGAGCACCTGCTGTTCGCCATGGCGGTGAACCCCGAGTCCCCGGGCGGCCAGGCGCTGCGCGCCCGCGGGATCACGCCCGAGTCGCTGCAGCAGGCCGCCACCGGGGGTGGGAACGGCGGCGGGGGCCAGGGCGGCGGCCGCCCGGCGTCCGGGACGCCGACCCTGGACGAGTTCGGCCGCGACCTCACCGAGCTGGCCCGGGACGGTCGGCTGGACCCGGTCATCGGCCGCGACGACGAGATCGAGCAGACGCTGGAGGTGCTCTCCCGCCGGCGCAAGAACAATCCGGTGCTCGTCGGCGAGGCCGGCGTCGGCAAGACCGCCATCGTGGAGGGGATCGCGGCGCAGATCGCCGCCGACGACGTCCCCGACACGCTGCGCGGCCGCCGCGTGGTGGAGCTCGACCTCACCGGTCTGGTCGCCGGCACCCGCTACCGCGGCGACTTCGAGGAGCGGCTGAAGAAGATCATCGAGGAGATCCGCGAGCACTCCGACGAGGTCGTCGTCTTCGTCGACGAGCTGCACACCGTCGTCGGCGCCGGGGCGTCCGAGGGGTCGGGCGGGGCGGGCAACATGCTCAAGCCGGCGCTGGCCCGCGGCGAGCTGCACGTCATCGGCGCCACGACGCTCGACGAGTACCGCCGCAGCATCGAGAAGGACGCCGCGCTCGAGCGGCGCTTCCAGCCCGTCCTGGTGAGCGAGCCCGCGGTCGAGGACGCCGTGGAGATCCTCCGGGGGCTGCGCGACCGCTACGAGGCCCACCACCAGGTGCGGTTCACCGACGAGGCGCTGGTGGCCGCCGTGGAGCTGGCCGACCGGTACGTCCCCGACCGGCACCTGCCGGACAAGGCGATCGACCTCATCGACCAGGCCGGCGCCCGGGTCCGGCGGCGGGTGAGGACCCCGGCGACCGACCTGCAGGGCCTCGAGCAGGAGATCGCCGGCCTGGAGCGGGAGAAGGACCAGGCGGTCGCCGCGGAGCACTACGAGCGCGCCTCGGAGCTGCGTGACGAGCTCGCCGCGGCCCGCGTGCGGCTGGAGCAGGCCCGCGCCGGTGGTGACGCCGGGGTGCCGTGCGTGGAGGTCGAGGACATCGCCGAGGTGGTCTCGCGCGCCACCGGCATCCCGGTCAGCCGGCTGACCCAGGAGGAGATGCAGCGGCTGCTCGACCTGGAGGAGGACCTGCACCGGCGGGTGATCGGCCAGGACGAGGCCGTGGCGGTCGTCGCCGAGGCCGTCCGCCGCTCGCGCGTGGGGCTGGCCGACCCCGACCGGCCGATCGGCAGCTTCCTGTTCCTCGGCCCCACCGGCGTCGGCAAGACGGAACTGGCCCGGGCGCTGGCCGAGGCCCTGTTCGGCGACGCCGACCGGATGGTCCGGCTGGACATGAGCGAGTTCCAGGAGCGGCACACGGTCAGCCGGCTGGTCGGTTCGCCCCCCGGCTACGTCGGCTACGAGGACGCCGGCCAGCTCACCGAGGCCGTGCGGCGCCGGCCCTACTCGGTGGTGCTGCTGGACGAGGTCGAGAAGGCCCACCCCGACGTCTTCAACACCCTGCTGCAGGTGCTCGACGACGGGCGGCTGACCGACGCCCAGGGCCGCACCGTCGACTTCACCAACACCGTCCTGATCATGACGAGCAACCTCGGCTCGGAGCTGATCCAGGGCCGCACCACGCCGCTCGGTTTCGGCAGCGGGGACGACGGGGCCGCCGACGCCGGGCTGCGGGACCGGCTGATGCGCCGGCTACGGGAGTCGTTCCGGCCGGAGTTCCTCAACCGGATCGACGAGATCGTCGTCTTCCGGCAGCTGGAACCCGAGCAGCTGCGCCGGATCACCGACCTCCTGCTGGAGGAGACCCGACGGCGGATGGCCGCCCAGGACATCGCCCTGGAGTTCGCCCCCGAGGCCGTCGACTGGCTGGCCGAGCGCGGGCACCAGCCCGAGTTCGGTGCCCGGCCGCTGCGCCGGGTGATCCAGCGCGAGGTCGACAGCCCGATGTCCCGGCTGCTGCTCGACGGGCGCGTCCGCCGCGGCCGGCGGGTGCGGGTCTCCGCGGGGGAGGGGCACCTGGAGTTCTCCCCGGTCGAGGAGCAGGACGACGGCGCACCCGGGCGCGGATCCGGCCCGGCGTGAGGTGTGTCACGACCGGCGGGTGCCGAGCGCGAGGGTTAGGCGGACCTTGGTTGCAGCGCCCCGGAAATAGGTCACAATCGTGTTGTGGAAAGCGAGGACCGGAGCACGCGGCACCGCGTGAGCGCCCTCCTGCTCGAGCACGGCCCGCAGACGGCCAGCGAGCTGGCGCGGCGGCTGGGGATCTCGCCGGCCGCCGTCCGGCGGCACCTCGACGCGCTGGTGGCCACCGGCCGCATCGAGGAGCGGCAGGCGCCGGGAGCCCGGCGCGGCCGGGGCCGGCCCGCCCGGCAGTACCACCTCAGCGACGTCGGCCGGTCGACCTTCCCGCACGCCTACGACGACCTCGCGCTGTCCGCGCTGCGCCACATCGCCGCCTCGCAGGGGCCCGAGGCCGTCCGCACGGTCGCCGAGGCGCAGCTGTCCGGTCTGGAGGAGCGCTGCTCGACCGCGGTCGAGCAGGCCACCGCCGGGCGCGCCGGGGCTCCGGTGGACCGTGCCCAGGCGCTCGCCTCGGCCCTCACCGCCGAGGGTTACGCTGCCGCGGCCTCGGCGATCGCCGGCGGCGGTCAGCTCTGCCAGCACCACTGCCCGGTGGCGCACGTGGCGGCCGAGTTCCCGCAGCTGTGCGAGGCCGAGACGGCGGTCATCGGCCGGCTCGTGGGCACGCACGTGCAGCGGCTGGCCACGATCGCGCACGGCGACGGGGTGTGCACCACCCACATCCCCGGCCCGCTGCCCGGCGGCCGGGAACACAGCCGGGAACACCCTCGCGGGGGGAACAGATCGACCCTCGCGGGCCCTGTACCAGGTGACCGGAGAGCGCTGCGCGCAGCAGCCGGCGCCCCGTCCAGCAGCAGCTCCACCCTCACGTTCGACCGGGAGAGGACGCCCGCATGACCAGCACTCAGCAGCCGGTGACCAGCACGCCGCTGACGCAGGACGAGCAGATCGACCAGCTCGGCCGCTACCAGTACGGCTGGGCGGACGCCGACGTCGCCGGGGCCTCGGCCAGGCGCGGCCTCGGCGAGGACGTCGTCCGCGACATCTCGCGGCGCAAGAACGAGCCCGAGTGGATGCTCGAGCGTCGCCTCAAGGCGCTCAAGCTCTTCGGGCGCAAGCCCATGCCCGACTGGGGGTCGGACCTGTCCGGCATCGACTTCCAGAACATCAAGTACTTCGTGCGCTCCACCGAGGCCCAGGCCGCCTCGTGGGAGGAGCTGCCCGAGGACATCAAGAACACCTACGACAAGCTGGGCATCCCGGAGGCCGAGAAGCAGCGGCTCATCGCCGGGGTGGCCGCGCAGTACGAGTCCGAGGTCGTCTACCACAAGATCCGCGAGGACCTCGAGGAGCAGGGCGTCCTGTTCCTCGACACCGACACCGCGCTGCGCGAGCACGAGGACCTGTTCAAGGAGTACTTCGGCTCGGTGATCCCGGCCGGTGACAACAAGTTCGCCGCGCTGAACACCGCGGTGTGGTCCGGCGGCTCGTTCATCTACGTGCCCAAGGGCGTCCACGTCGAGATCCCGCTGCAGGCCTACTTCCGGATCAACACCGAGAACATGGGCCAGTTCGAGCGGACGCTCATGATCATCGACGAGGGCGCGTACGTGCACTACGTCGAGGGCTGCACCGCGCCGATCTACAAGAGCGACTCGCTGCACTCCGCGGTCGTCGAGATCATCGTCAAGAAGAACGCCCGCTGCCGGTACACGACCATCCAGAACTGGTCGAACAACGTCTACAACCTCGTCACCAAGCGGGCGGTCGCCCACGAGGGCGCCACCATGGAGTGGGTCGACGGCAACATCGGCTCCAAGGTGACGATGAAGTACCCGGCCGTCTGGATGACCGGCGAGCACGCCAAGGGCGAGGTGCTCTCCATCGCCTTCGCCGGCGAGGGCCAGCACCAGGACGCCGGCGCCAAGATGGTGCACGCCGCGCCGCACACCTCGTCGAACATCATCAGCAAGTCGGTGGCCCGCGGTGGTGGCCGCACCTCCTACCGCGGCCTGGTGCAGATCGACGAGGGCGCCCACGGCTCGAGGTCGACGGTGAAGTGCGACGCCCTGCTCGTCGACACCATCAGCCGCTCGGACACCTACCCCTACGTCGACGTCCGCGAGGACGACGTCGCCATGGGGCACGAGGCCACCGTCTCCCGGGTCAGCGAGGACCAGCTCTTCTACCTGATGAGCCGCGGCATGACCGAGGACGAGGCCATGGCGATGGTCGTGCGCGGCTTCGTCGAGCCGATCGCCCGCGAGCTGCCGATGGAGTACGCCCTCGAGCTCAACCGCCTCATCGAGCTGCAGATGGAAGGTGCCGTCGGCTGATGCCGGACAGCAACGAGACCACCACCCTCGCCGGCGAGCTGTTCGCGCCGGGCGTCGGCGCCCAGGCCGGGCCGCCGTCGACCCCGGCCGCGGGCACCGGCACCGCCGGTGAGGCGGCGCCGGGCGCGCACAGCCACGGCGGCCCGGCCCCGACCGGCTCCCCGGCCGAGCGCTTCACCTCGACCGACCCCGACGCCTTCGGCGTCCCGACCGGCCGCGAGGAGGCCTGGCGCTTCACCCCGATGCGCCGGATCCGCCCGCTGCTGGACGGGGTCCCCTCCGAGGCGCACCTGCGGTGGAAGACCGACCTGCCCGACGGCGTCGAGCTCACCTCCGTCGACGCCGACGACCCGCTGCTCAAGGGCCTGCCCGAGCCGGCCGACCGGCTGGCGGCGCTCACCCGGCAGCGCAGCGGCGGCGCGGCCGTCGTCCGCATCCCCGCCGAGGCGCGGCCCGACCGGCCGATCACCCTCGGGCTGGCCGGCACGGGGTCGGACGACGTGGTGTGGGGCCAGCTCGTCGTCGAGGTCGGCGCGTTCGCCGAGGCGACCGTCGTCCTCGACCACACCGGGCTGGCCCGCTACTCCGGCGGCGTCGCGGTCCTGGCCGGCGACGGCGCGAAGCTCACGCTCGTCTCCGTGCAGGAGTGGGCGCCGGGCAGCGTGCACGGCGGCCAGTACGACACCGTCGTCGGCCGCGACGCGAGCGTCACTCAGGTCGTGGTGACCCTCGGCGGCGACCTGGTGCGGCTGGTCAGCAACGTCTCCTACGCCGGCCCCGGCGGGTCGGCCGAGCTCTACGGCGTGTACTTCGCCGACGAGACCCAGCACCAGGAGCACCGGCTGTGGGTCGACCACGCGGTGCCGCACTGCCGCAGCGACGTGCTCTACAAGGGCGCGCTGCAGGGCGAGGAGGCGCACACGGTGTGGGTCGGCGACGTCCGCATCCGCCCGGCCGCCGTCGGCACCGAGACCTACGAGCTCAACCGCAACCTGGTGCTCACCGACGGCGCGCGCGCCGACTCGGTGCCCAACCTGGAGATCGAGACCGGCGAGATCGTCGGCGCCGGCCACGCCAGCGCCACCGGCCGGTTCGACGACGAGCAGCTGTTCTACCTGTGCTCGCGCGGCATCGACGCCGAGACCGCGCGGCGCCTGGTCGTCCGCGGCTTCTTCGCCGACGTCGTCCAGCGGATCGGCGTCCCCGAGCTGCAGGACCGGCTCATGGCCTCGGTCGAGGCCCGGCTCGGCGCCCTCCCCGGGTTGGCCGAGCAGCCGGTGGAGGTCTGATGGCCTTCGCCCGGTTGTGCGCCCTGTCCGACGTCAAGGAGCCCGGCGCGCTGCGCGTCGAGCTGCCCGACGCCGGCCGTGAGCCGATCGCCGTCGTCCGCTTCGAGGGCGAGGTGTTCGCGATCGAGGACCTCTGCTCGCACGCGGAGGTCCCGCTGTCCGAGGGCGACGTCGAGGAGTTCAAGGGAGCCCCGACCATCGAGTGCTGGCTGCACGGGTCGTGCTTCGACCTGACCAGCGGCCGTCCCACCAACCTGCCGGCCACCGAGCCGGTCCCCGTCTACCCGGTCCGCGTGGACGGCGACGACGTGCTCGTCGACGTCGACTCGCCGATCGGCACCTGAGGAGCAGAAGACAAGTGTCCGTGCTGGAGATCCGCGACCTGCACGTCAGCGTGGGGGAGGGTGACGACGCGAAGGAGATCCTCCGCGGCGTCGACCTCACCGTCCGTTCGGGCGAGACCCACGCGATCATGGGCCCCAACGGGTCGGGCAAGTCGACCCTGGCGTACTCGATCGCCGGTCACCCGAAGTACACCGTGACCGGTGGCTCGGTGACCCTCGACGGCGAGGACGTGCTCGCCATGAGCGTCGACGAGCGCGCCCGGGCCGGGTTGTTCCTGGCCATGCAGTACCCGGTCGAGGTGCCGGGCGTCTCGGTGTCGAACTTCCTGCGCACCGCGGCGACCGCGGTCCAGGGCGAGGCGCCGAAGCTGCGCACCTGGGTCAAGGACGTGAAGTCCGAGATGTCCGCGCTGGAGATGGACCCGGCGTTCGCCGAGCGCAACGTCAACGAGGGCTTCTCCGGCGGTGAGAAGAAGCGCCACGAGATCCTGCAGATGCGGCTGCTCAAGCCGAAGATCGCGGTCCTCGACGAGACCGATTCCGGGCTGGACGTCGACGCGCTGCGGATCGTGTCCGAGGGCGTCAACCGCACCCGCGAGGAGGGCGAGATCGGCGTCCTGCTGATCACGCACTACACCCGCATCCTGCGCTACATCACGCCCGACTTCGTGCACGTCTTCGTCGGCGGCCGGTTCGTCGAGGAGGGCGGCCCGGAGCTCGCCGACAAGCTCGAGAACGAGGGCTACGCCGAGTACGTCAAGGGCCCGGAGGCTGCATCCGCATGACCCAGACCGTCTCGCGTCCCGGTGCCGGGGCGCAGAAGGCCCCGCTGCCGCTGGACGTCGAGGCGATCCGGGCGGACTTCCCGATCCTGTCGCGCACCGTCCGCGACGGGAAGCGGCTGGTGTACCTCGACTCCGGCGCGACCTCGCAGAAGCCGCGCAGCGTCCTGGACGCCGAGCGCTGGTTCTACGAGAACGTGAACGCCGCCCCGCACCGCGGCGCGCACCAGCTCGCCGAGGAGGCCACCGGCGCCTACGAGGCCGCCCGCGAGACGATCGCTCGCTTCATCGGCGCCCGCACCGACGAGGTCGTGTTCACCCGGAACTCCACCGAGTCGATCAACCTCGTGGCCTACGCGCTGTCCAACGCGGCGACCGCCAAGGAGCCGGAGTTCCGCCGGTACGCCGTGGGCCAGGGCGACGAGATCGTCGTGACCGAGATGGAGCACCACGCCAACCTGGTGCCCTGGCAGCAGCTGTGCGAGCGCACCGGTGCCACGCTGCGCTGGCTGGGCCTGACCGACGACGGCCGGCTGGACCTCTCCGACCTGGCCGCAGTGGTCAACGAGCGGACCCGGCTGGTCGCGGTCACCCAGCAGTCGAACATCCTCGGCACGATCAACCCGCTCGAGCCGATCGTGGCCCGGGCCCGCGAGGTCGGCGCCCTGGTGCTGGTGGACGGCGCGCAGTCGGTGCCGCACCAGCCGGTCGACGTCACCGAGCTCGGCGCGGACTTCCTCGTGTTCTCCGGGCACAAGATGCTCGGGCCGACCGGCGTCGGTGTCCTGTGGGGCCGCTACGACGTGCTGGACGCGCTGCCGCCGTTCCTCACCGGCGGCTCGATGATCGAGGTCGTCCGCATGGAGGGCAGCACCTTCATGCCGCCGCCGCAGCGGTTCGAGGCCGGCGTGCCGATGACCGCGCAGGTGGTCGGCCTGGGCGCCGCCGTGGAGTACCTGCAGCGCCTGGGCATGGACACCGTGCTGGCCCACGAGGAGGCGCTCACCGCCTACGCGCTCGAGCGTCTCGCGGAGATCCCCGGCGTCACGGTGATCGGCCCGCCCGACACCGTCGCGCGCGGCGGGGCCATCTCCTTCACCGTCGAGGGCATCCACCCGCACGACGTCGGGCAGGTGCTCGACGACCTGGGGATCGCCGTCCGCGTGGGGCACCACTGCGCCTGGCCGGTGGTCCGCCGCTACGGCGTCCCGGCGACCACCCGCGCCACCTTCTACGTGCACACCGGCTACGACGACGTCGACGCGCTCGCCGAGGGGATCCGGAAGGCCCAGCAGTTCTTCGGCGTTGTCCCTGCCGAGGAGGCCTGATCCCGCGATGCAGCTCGAGGCGATGTACCAGGAGATCATCCTGGACCACTACCGGAACCCCCACGGCCGCGGCCTGCGCGAGCCGTTCGAGGCCGAGGTGCACCACGTCAACCCGACCTGCGGGGACGAGGTGACCCTGCGGGTGCACCTCGAGAAGCATGCTGCGGGGGACTTCGTCCTGTCGGACGTGTCCTACGAGGGCATGGGCTGCTCGATCAGCCAGGCCTCGGTGTCGGCGATGTACGACCTCGTCGTCGGCCGGACCGTGCCGCAGGCCCTGGAGACCGGCGAGCACTTCATGACCCTGATGCAGAGCAAGGGCGACGCCTCGGTTGCCGAGAAGCTCGAGGACGAGCTGGAGGACGCCGTCGCCTTCGCCGGCGTCTCGAAGTACCCCGCGCGGATCAAGTGCGCGCTGATGAGCTGGATGGCCCTCAAGGACGCCAGCGCGCGCGCCCTGTCCGTCGCCGACAACGCCACCGCCGGAGGTAAGGCATGAGCGAGACCACCGAGAACCCGACCACCGCCGACGACGCGCCGGCCGAGCTGCCGGCGTACCGGTCGGCACTGCTGGAGGACCTCGAGGAGGCCATGCGCGACGTCGTCGACCCCGAGCTGGGCGTCAACGTCGTCGACCTGGGCCTGGTGTACGGCATCGACGTCGACGACAGCAACGTCGCCGTCCTGGACATGACGCTCACGTCGGCGGCCTGCCCGCTGACCGACGTCATCGAGGACCAGGCGCGCACCGCGCTGACCGGCGGCCCCGGCCCCGGGCTGGTCGACGACATCCGGATCAACTGGGTGTGGATGCCGCCGTGGGGCCCGGACAAGATCACCGACGACGGGCGCGAGCAGCTGCGGGCACTGGGCTTCCGCGTCTGAGGAAGAACCCCGCTGCTCCCCACGCCACGCTCCGCGCGGCGCGGGGCCCTGCAGCGGGGCCGTTCCAGCACCGCCCTGTGCCGGTCCGCCTCCGTGGCGGGCCGGCTCAGCGCATCTCGGCGACGCGCTCGGCGAAGCCCCCGACCGGGCGGAGCTCGCGACGGGCGCCCACGGCGAGCAGCGCCACCCCGGCGGCCAGCGCGCCGGCCAGGGGCAGCGGCAGCGCCACGACGGCCAGGCCGACCGCCAGGGCCACCGCGGTGCCCGCGCCGGTCAGCAGCGGTGTCCGGATGCCGGCAGCGGCGCCGCCGACCATGGCGAGGGCCGCCGCGACGAGCACGAGCAGCGGGCGGGCCGTTCCGGGCGTGACGACCGCCAGCACGGTCGAGGGGACGGCGGCCACCAGCAGCCCCGGCCCCCACGCGCGCTCCGACGGCCGGCGCCGCAGCTCGGGGCCGGCCGCCAGCAGGAGCCCCGCCGCGGCCGGCAGCGTGTAGACCTCCACCGCGTCCGCCCCGGCGGCGGCGCCCGCCACCCAGGCCGCCAGGACCAGCTGCGCGGCGCCGGCCGCGCGCGCCCGGGCCGCCTCCGCCGCGGGACGCCGCAGCACGGCCCACGACCAGGTCATGGCGCCCTGCGCCGCCAGGTGCGCCGTCACGTGACCGGACGACGCGGCGGTCGTCACGAGCAGCACCGCCGCCGCCGCGGAGAGCACGCCGACCGCCAGCGTGTGCCGCCGGGTGTCCGCGGCTAGGCCGGAGGTGCCGGCGAGCGCCGCCCCGTAGAGGGCGGTCAGCACCGCCGCCGCCTCCGCCGGGCCGAGCAGCTGCGCCGGCACGGCCAGCAGCGCGGCCGCCACCAGGCAGCCCACCGCCAGCGGGACGGCGGCCGGCCGGTCCTCCCGGCGCCGGCGGGCGACCACGACCGCGGGCGCGGCGGTGAGCAGGAGCAGCAGCACGAGGCCACGCCACGCCCCGGCGGCGACCAGCTGGGTCAGCGCGCAGGCCACCAGCGTCGCCCCGGCCGCCAGCGCGACCGGGAGCAGCAGTCCCCGCCACCGGCCCTCGAGCCTCGCGGCAGCGACGGCCGCCAGCAAGACACCGGCGTACCCGGCGACGACCTCGCCGCCCGGCCCGCCGGACAGGGTTCCCGCGACGGCGGCACCGGAGACCGCGCCGGCCAGAAGCGGCGCGGCGCGCGGCGGGCCCAGCAGCGGCGACACCGACCGCTCCAGGCGGACGACGAGCAGGCCGGCCGCGGCGGCGAGCACCAGCGCCGCGGACGCTCCCGCGGCGGGTGCCGGTGCCGTCCACGCGCTGCCGATGCCGGCGGTGACGCCGAGGACCCACCACGGGACGGCGGTGACCAGGGCGATGCGGGCCAGGGACGTCCGGGCCCCCAGGACGACCAGCAGGCCGGCGAGCGCGACGGCGAGCAGCAGGCCGGTGCGGAGCACGCCGTCGGGGAGATCGGCGAGCACGCGGGCGGCGGCCAGCTGGCCGGCCACCCAGGCGCCGAGCGGCCAGCTCAGCGGCGCCGGCTGCAGGCGGGCGAGGCCGGCCAGCGTCAGCGCGAGCAGCGCCGGCCCCAGGGGGGTCCCGCCGGGCAGCGGTCCGTCCGGCGCGATGCCGGCCAGGGCCAGCACCACGGCGGTCGCCGCGAGCGTCTCCCGGGTGCCCCGCAGGCCGGCCCGCGAGGCCCGGGCGGAGAGCGCCCCGGCGACGACGGCGGCCAGCAGGAGGGCGGGGGCCGATCCGGCGCCGCCCTGAGCGGGCGCGGCGAGCGTCCCGGCCAGCAGCAGCACCGCGCCGACCGCGAGCAGGACGTGCGGCGGCCGGACGCGGGAGGAGAGGTCCGCCACGCCTCCACGCTAGGGCGGACGCACGGGTCCGGCAGGCCGGGGCCGTCAGCGCATCTGGGTCACCCAGACGACGGCCTCCCGCGCCTGCTGCCGCCTCCGCTCGTAGGTGGCTCCGACGACGAGCAGCACCAGGCCGACGGCGCCGAGGGTGATCCAGCGGGGCAGCAGCGGCGCGTAGGGAGCCAGCCGGCCCAGCACCACCCAGGCCAGGCTGGCGGCGCCGAGGACGAACGGTGCCTGCCGGTGGGCGAGCGCCCCGGCCGCGGTCGCGGCCGCCGCCGCGACGACGACGAGCACCCACCGCACCGGCGACGGCTCGGCGACCGCGGCCAGCGCCGACGGGACCAGCGCGACGGCCACCGCGGACCCCTCCGCAGCCCAGGACCGCCCGCCCGCCCGCAGGCCGGGCAGGGCGAGCACGAGCAGCCCGGCCGCGGCGGGGAGCGTGTAGGCCTCGACCACCGCGACCTGCACGCCCGCCACCGCGGTCCAGCACGCGCCGACCAGCACCGCGACGGCGACCGCCTGCACCACCCGGGAGCGGACGGCGAGGCCGTAGCCCCCCGCCGCGGCCCCCAGCACCGCGAGCTGCACCGCCACCTGGCCGAGCGCACCGGTCGGTGCCGTCGTGCCGACGGCAAGGAGCCCGGCCACGGCGCCGACCGCGGCGGCCACCTGCTCCTCCGGGTGGCCCGCGCGCAGCGAGGCGACGGCGAAGGCGGCCGCCGCGACCAGCGCCAGCAGCAGCCCCGCGGCCGGCCGGCCGAGCGGTCCGTCGGCGGCGGCGAGCAGGACGGCGCCGGCCGGCGCGGCCAGCGCGGCACCGACCGCGGCCGGGCGGAGCTGCGGCAGGCGCACCGCGGCCAGCACGGCGGGCACCGCGGCGGCGAGCGCGAGCGGTGCCAGCGCGGCGAACCGGTCGTCGTCCAGCAGCGCCCCCGCGCCGGCCAGCGCGAGCACCGCGCCGCCGGCGGCCGTGCCGGCACGTGCCACCGGGGACCGGGCGAGCAGGACCGCCGCGCACAGCAGCGCCAGCCCCAGCGCGGTGGCGACGACCAGCCCGCCGGGGCCCAGGGCGTCCATCGCCCCGGTGGTCGCCGCCGCACTCGCGACCGCGCCGGCCGCGGCCAGCGGAACGGCACCCGGCAGCACCGCGGCGGAGCGGCGGGCGCGGGTGAGCAGCAGCGCGCCGGCGGTCGCGGCGAGCAGGAGGCCGGTCGCCGTCCACGCGGGCAGCGGCGCGCGCTCCCAGGCCACCGCGATCCCCAGCAGGGCCGCGCCGGCCGCCGCCGCGCCGGTGAGCAGCCGGGCGACCGGGCGCAGCAGCGCCCGCACCGCGGTGAGAGCGAGGACGTCGCCGAGGGCCAGGCCCAGCAGCGCCGCCACGCCCGCCGGCCCGGACAGGGCGCTCCCGGGGAGGAGCAGCAGGGGCACCGGCTGGGCGGCGAGCAGCGCGATCAGCGGCCAGGCCGCGGTGCTGCGGGTGAGCCGCCCCAGGGCCAGGGCGACCAGCGCCACCACGGCGCAGGACCAGGCGGTCCACAGCCGCAGGGGGACGTCGTCGACCCCGCCCAGCCCGAGGGCGTGCGCGGCGCCCAGATCGACGGCGAGCAGCGCGGCCCCGGCGGCGGCCAGCGCCTCCTCGGTCGCCCGGAGGCCGCGCCGCGCGGTCCGGGCCGAGGCGGCGCACAGCGACGCCGTCACGGCGAGCAGCACCACCGCCTGCCCGGTCACGCCGAGCCGGTTCCAGGCGACGGCGACGAACGCCAGTGCGCCGGCGACGAGCAGGAGCGCACCCAGGCCCAGCAGCACCTGCTGGGGGCTCAGCCGCCGGGCCGGCGCGGGCGCTGCCTGCCCGGTCGGACGGTCCCAGGCGGGCGAGGCGAGCCACGGCGGCGCGTCGGAGGTCGGCACGGGGGCAGGTGGCACAGGGGCAGGTGGCACGGGGGCAGGTGGCGCGGACGCGGCCGGGTACCCCGGACCGGGCGGCCGGGGCGCGCCCGCCGGCGGGAGGAGAGCGGGGGAGGGGACGGGGGGGGGGGCGCCGGGGGCCCGCCCCCCCCGCGCGGCCAACACACCACCCCGCCCCGCCAC
>NZ_JBJNRJ010000060.1:0-30398 GCF_046233715.1 Trujillonella humicola
CTCGGGCGGCCAGCTGGCCCACTCCGGCGGCCGAGGCGGTGTTGCCCCGCCGCAGCCGGGCGGCGGCAATCACCGGCGCGGCGATCGGTGTGGACACGGTGGCCACGATCGCGTTCAGCCCGCGCACCCGCGTGTAGCCGAACGCGGCGGCCTGCTTGGCGTAGCCGTGCACCTCGCGCACGGTGTCATCGACGTCGAGGTAGACCATTCCGTCCTGGCCGCCGCCGGCCAGCAGACCGGGCACCCGGCCGGTCAGCCCCGCCAGGGTCGCCGAGGCCGCCGAGTCCAGCTGCTGGACGTGCCCGTGGGTGAACGCCCGCAGATGCGTGCCCAGCGTCGACGGAGCGCGCACCTCGGTGAACAGGCGGCCCATGCCGCCGTGGCGCAGCAGATCCAGGTCCTCGATCGAGTCCGCACCGGCGAGCATCCCGCCGATCACGCACACCGTCTTCGCCGCGGCGTTGGGACTGGGCACCGTCAGCCCCGCAAGCTGCTCGTGCAGACCCGCTGTCTCGCCCAGCCGGAGCACCGGCACCAGCCCCGCGGTCGACACCAGATTCGGATCATCAAAGACAGGGACGACTCTGTGGCAGGCTTTCACTTACGAGGTGCCCCTCTCGGGACGGTGGGCTGTGGACGTCGCAATCGACATCCTGCCTGCCCGGAGGGGCACTCTCGCTTTTGATCGCCCTCCTGGCCCCCAAGATCAACGGTGGATCAGGGCTGAGCTCACCCGCAGCTGTGCGCTCAGATGCCGGGCTTCTCGTGACCAAGGCTGGACGCCGACTCTCTTCGCCCAGCCGGCCCCGACTTCGCGCCGGCGACTCTCAAACGGCCTGCTGGAGAAGACAAGATACGGGCCTTCACACCTCATGCATCCTCGGTTCGAAGACTCGTTGAGACGAGTGTCGAGTCCGTCGGCGGCGGCGCAGACGACCCTCGCATCCTTGGTGTAGACCGACACACCAAGCGGCCATCGGGGCTTCCGGCCGAAATGCAAGACGTGTGTCGCCTCGTGATCTTGGTCGTTTATCGGTGGGCCGCGGAGGTTCTCCAGGAACCCCGGTGTCCTCCGAGGCACTGTCCACTCAAGTCGAACGAGTGGCGGTGGCGATGACGCGGGCGGCCGGTGACGGGGCGGGGGCTTGCAGTACGCCGATCCGGGTCGGGCCGAGGCGTCAAGACGGCACGGCCGACGCCATCGCCGCGAGTCATGGCCGCCCGCCCGACCGCTGGCTGCAACGACCCTGCTCCCGATCCGGCTCCATTCTCGACGTCCTTCAGGGAGCCCGCCGAGCTCACGGATGCCGAGCGTCGACCAGGTCCTTGATGATCTCGAAGTCGGCGAGATTGCTGGTGAGCAGGGGCACCCCTTCGACCGTCGCGGTCGCCGCGATCGCGAGGTCGATGTGCCGCCGCCGAGGATTGCCTCCCCGGTGGGTGACCGCCGCCGCGAGCCGGCCCCACGCCCGCGCCACCTCGACGCTGATGGGCAACGGGTCGAACGCCGCTTCGACCGCGGCCAAGCGATCCACGCGGCGCGCCCGCTCGTCGTCGTCCTGTGCCACCAGGACTCCGAAGTGCAGCTCGGTGATCGAAGCAACGCTGATCGCCGCCTCCACACCGGCCGGCGCATCCGCGCCGATCAGGACCGAGGTGTCCAACAGCGCCCTCATCGGTCGAACGGATCAGTCAGCTCAGCTCCGAGCCCAGCGAGATCGTCCTCCAGCAGCCTCGGCGCCGGGCCCTGCCAGACCTCGGCCAGCGCAGGACCACTGACCCAACGACGCCGACGGGCCGGCCGGAGCTCAGCGACCGGGCGGCCGGCAACCGTGACGGTGAACGTCTCGCCGGCCTCGACACGGCGCAGGACATCGCTCACCTGGTTGCGCAGTTCCTTCTGCGGGATCACGTCCACCGGCTTACGGTAGCACTTCTGCTACCTGGCCAGCGGGCGCTGAAAGGCACCCCGCTCCGGGGCTGGAAGCCGCTTCACGCGGCGCATCCCCAGCAGCGCGTTGGGGAGCACCGCCCAGCCGTGGACGGCCTGCACAGACGTGGCTCCAGTAGTCCCCCAGTGCGCCGTTGGGCAGCCCCCGTCGCCGTCAATACACCTCCGGATCCTGACCGGTGGTCTCATCCGACCGGACACGGTCGCCGTCGACGATCGGCTTGTACCTCGTGTCCCGTTCAGCGTTCCTGACCGAATCTCCAGTAGGGCTCCAGTCGCCAGTAGCGCGTTCCGGCGACGCCCATCGGCCTCCTCGTCCGTCACCGGAGGAATCCTGCAGACCGTCCGCGCATCTTCGACCAGCGGCAGCATGCGTTCGCCCCTCGACGCGTGAAGCGATCGCCGAGCGCGTGGAGGAGTGAGCGACATGGGGGATCCACAGCAGCCACGCCGGGTCCTGGCCGCCGATCCACTGCTGCTGACCCCCGAGGAGGCCGCTCGGGTGCTCGGCGTCGGTCGGACCACCTTGTACGCGCTCATGAAGGCCGGTGACCTCCGCCCCGTCCACATCGGCCGCAGCTGCCGCCTGTCGCGAGCAGAGCTCGAGCGCTACGTGCGACGGCTGGAGGCGCCACGGGCCGTCCCGGCTCGTTCGCCTGCACGCCGGCGAACCACCACGACGCAGCACGGACTGTTCGAAATGGGCCCCACGCCGGACGACGCTGCGTGAATCCACAGGCAGACACCTCACCCCCGGCTTCCTGTCCGACACTGGGCCGCCGGCCGAGACCACAGGGGTAGCCGATGGCAGGACGCGCGTCGAACGGCGAGTCGACGATTCACAAGGGCGCCGACGGGCGGTGGCACGGCTATGTCTCCGTCGGCTTCAAGGCCAACGGCCGGCCCGATCGCCGGCACGTCAGCAGCAAGAACCGCGGCGTCGTCGTGGCCAAGGTCCGCGAGCTCGAACGCAAACGGGACACCGGGACGATCAGCGAGACCTCGACCCCCACCGTGCAGTGGTGGCTCGAGCACTGGCTCACCACCATCGCGCCGCGCCGCGTACGGCAGCGGACCCTGGAGAGCTACGAGTCCGCCGTCCGGCGTCACCTCATTCCAGGCATCGGACGACACCGTCTCGACCGGCTTCGTCCCGAGCACCTGGACCAGCTCTACAGCGCCCTACTGGACGCCGGCTACTCCCCCGCCACCGTGCTCCGGCAGCACCGCATCCTGTCCCGGGCCCTCACCGTCGCCGTCCAGCGCGGCCACGTCCCGCGCAACGTCGCCACACTGGTCGACCCGCCCGCGCAGCGCCCCAGCGATCTCGCCACGGCCCTGGACCTGGGCGAGGCCCGCGCCGTCCTGACCGCAGCGGCGGATGTCCGGAACTCGGCGCGCTGGACCGTCGCGCTGGCCCTGGGCCTCCGGCAGTCGGAGGCCCTGGCGCTGCAGTGGAAGGACATCGACCTGCTCAACGGCACCCTCACGGTGCGGCGCAGCATCCACCGCGTGCGGGGCGGCGGCCTCGTCTACGAGGAGCCCAAGACCCGGCGGAGCCAGCGCACCCTCGCCCTGCCCATGCCGCTCGTCGGCGAGCTGCACCGGCACAAGGCCGCCCAGCTCGGCGAGCAGATGCTCGCCGGGTCCGAGTGGCACGACGAGGACCTGGTCTTCGCCCAGCCCAACGGCCGGCCGATCGACAAGAAGACCGACTACGACGACTGGACCCGTCTGCTCCGGTCCGCCGGCGTCCGGCACGTCCGGCTGCACGACGGCCGGCACACCGCCGCGACGCTGCTGCTGAGCGAGAACGTCCACCCGCGGGTGGTCATGGAGCTGCTCGGCCACAGCCAGATGCGCACGACCATGGACATCTACAGCCACGTCATGCCGGCCCTGGCCCGCGAGGCGGCCGACCGGATGAGCGCCCTACTGCTGCCAGGTACGGGTGGGCAAACTGCAACCACAACTGCAACCAGAGACGACACAGGCCGCTCCCCCGAAGGGGAACGGCCTGGTCATCGGGGTGGAGCTGAGGGGACTCGAACCCCTGACCCCCACACTGCCAGTGTGGTGCGCTACCAGCTGCGCCACAGCCCCGTTCCGGCCCCGGTCGCGTGCCCCTGAGCCGTCCGCAACTGTACATCCCCCGTCGGTGGGCACCGCGGAGGGGGTGGGGCGGCGCTCCGGCGGTCAGGGCTGCTTCAGCTGGGCGATCCGCAGGTGGTTGCCGAAGGGGTCGCGCAGGTCCCCGCCGGTGCGCTCCCACCCGCCGACTTCCCGGCGATGTCCCTGGACCGGCCGTTCGCGACACCGCCCTGACCGGCAGAGGGCCAACGCCCCGACGCCGGCCGGTGCACCCCGAGCCGGCCCGCGCCGTCCTCCCAGCGATGTCCCCGGACCGGCCGTTCGCGGCACCCCCATGGCCGGCAGCGGGCCAACGCCCCGGCGCCGGCCGGCCGGCACGCCTCCGAGCCGGCCTGCCCGGAGCCGGCACGCCCGGCGACGCCGCGAGGGCCGGCTCAGCCGATGTGGACGCCGCGCTCGGCCAGCCACTGCACCGGGTCGACCCGCCGGCCGTTCATCCCGCCCTCGTGCACCTCGAAGTGCAGGTGCGGGCCGGTGGACTGGCCGCGGTTGCCCAGCAGCGCGATGGTGTCGCCGGCGTCCACGTAGTCGCCGACCTCGACCAGGATCTGGTCCATGTGGCCGTAGACGGTCACGTCGCCGTTCTCGTGGAGGATGTAGACGGCCAGCCCGAAGCCGCTCGCGGCACCGGCGCGCAGCACCACGCCGTCGGCGGCGGCGTACTCGGGGGTGCGCATGGGCGCGGCCAGGTCGATGCCGTAGTGGAAGGTGCCCCAGCGCGAGCCGAAGCCGCTGGTGAACCGGGCTCCGGAGACCGGCAGCACCGTCTTGGGGCGGGCCGCCTCGGCCGCGGCCGCGGCCGCCTCCGCCTCCGCGGCGGCCTCCGCCTCGGCGCGTGCGGCGCGGGTGGCCGTGACCTCCTGGAGCCGCGCCTGGGCCTCGGCCTCGGTGATGGACGCCATGGGCATGACCTCGGCCTCGTCCATGACGCCCAGCTCCTGCTGGGCGGACAGGACGCTGGTGGCCTCCGCCGAGGCCTCCGGCGGGCTCTGCAGGCCGAGGACCCCGGCTCCGATCCCACCGGCGACCAGCGCCCCCAGCAGGGCGGAGGGCCGTCGCGCCGGCGCCCCTCGCCGGCGGGCGGGGGTGGGCGCGCGGTGCGACCCGGTGGCCGGGCCGCTCGCGTGGGAGGTGCTGCGCATGTACCTGCCTGCTCCGTGGGGAAGAGCCCGGGTGGGCCGGATCGCTGGCCCCGGCATACAAACACTGCGTGACCGTTTCGTGACCCCCTACCCGGCGTGTTCGCGAGGACGCGCCGCGTGTGACGTCTCCCACGTCCCAGGCGTTGCGATCCGATGACGGATCAGCCGGAACGGAACTCCTCCGGTCGCCGACGGGTTTAGCTGTCACCGGGAGGGGCATGGACGCCTTCTCGGCGTGGAGCCAACGCGCCGGTCCGACCACCGGGTCGGGCCGACGCCCCCGGGCGGACGAGGAACTGCTCCTCGACCCCCGGGTGGACATCGGCTCCGCCGTGAACCGATGATCAGCACTCCCGCTGATCCCGTCGTGCGCACAACCGGCGCCCGACACCCGCCTGCGGGACCCACCGGCCGGTGGACCCACCTGGAGGTCATCGCACCGACGAGAGCGAAGGAACGGATGCCGCATGACGACGCCGGAGCGATCCCTCGGCCCGCCGGCCCTCGCCGGCCCTGCCACCCGCGTCACCGCCCCGGCAGTCGCCCCGGTCCGCCCGCTCTCGGACGAGACGCTGGTCCTCCACGGTGAGTACCTGACCGTCCCGACCTACGACCGCGCCGCGCTGACCCCGGCCGTCGTCCACCTGAGCGTCGGCGGCTTCCACCGGTCCCACCAGCTGACCTACTTCGACGACCTGGCCCAGCTCGGCATCTCGACCGGCTGGGGCGTCGTCGGGGTCGGCCTGCGCCACCGCTCCATGCACGAGGCGCTCGCGCCGCAGGACCACCTGTACACGGTGGTCGAGCGCAGTCCCGACGGCGAGCGGGCCCGCGTGGTCGGCGTCATGATCGACTACCACTTCGCCCCCGACGACCCCGACGCGGTGCTCGACCGGCTCACCGACCCGCGCACCCGGATGGTCACCATGACCATCACCACGGCGGGCTACCCGCTGGACCCGCACACCGGGGAGTTCGACGACTCCGCCCCGGACCTCCACAGCGACCTGGCCGACCCGACCCGGCCGTGCACCACCTTCGGGTACCTCGTCGAGGCCCTCGACCGCCGCCGCCGGGCCGGGACGGCGCCGTTCACCGTCGTCTCCTGCGACAACATGCACCGCAACGGCGACGCGACCCGGGCCGCGGTGGTCGGCCTGGCCCGCCGGCGCGACGAGGTGCTCGCCCGGTGGATCACCGACCGCGTCGGCTTCCCCAGCAGCATGGTCGACCGCATCACCCCGCAGACGACCGACGCGGAGCGCGCGGCCGTGGCCAGCCGCTACGGCGTCGAGGACCGCTGGCCGGTGATCACCGAGCCGTTCTCCCAGTGGTTCATCGAGGACGACTTCCGCGACGGCCGCCCGCCGCTGGACCGGGTGGGCGTCCGCTTCGTGCCCGACGTGGCCCCCTACGAGCTGATGAAGACCCGCCTGCTCAACGCCAGCCACTCCGCGCTCGGCTACCTGGGCACGCTGGCCGGCTACGCGCGGATCGACGACCTCATGGGCGACGACGTCTTCGCCGCCTACGCCGCGCGGCTGATGGACGCCGAGGTGACCCCGCTGCTGCCGCGGCCGGAGGGCGTCGACCTCGACGAGTACAAGGCGGTGCTCCTCCAGCGCTTCGCCAACCCGGCCATCGGCGACCGGCTGCACCGCCTGTGCCGGCGCGGCTCGACGAAGATGGCCCACCACCTGCTGCCCTCCGTGCGCGAGTCCCTCGCCCGCGGCGTGCGGCCGCCGCTGCTGACGCTGGCGGTGGCCGGCTGGATCCGCTGGCTGCAGCTGCACGACGCGGTGGAGGACGACCGGGGCGAGGAGCTGCGGGCGCTGGCGCGTGCCGGAGGCGCCGACCCGCGCCCCCTTCTCGCCGTCCGCCCGGTCTTCGGGGACCTGGGCGACGACGCCGCCTTCGTGGCCGACCTGGCCGCCGCCCTGCGCGGCCTGGTCCGCGACGGCGTCCGGCCGACGGTGGCCGCAGCCGTGCGCCGGTCCCGCGCGGGGCACCGGTGAGCGCCCCCTCCACCACGCCGGTCCTGCCCGCCGACGTGGTCCCCGGCCTGCGGGCGCTGCTGTGCGACGCCGACGGCAACCTCTTCCCCAGCGAGGAGCCGGCCTTCGTCGCCTCCGCCGAGGTGACCAACCGCTTCCTCGCCGAGCTGGGCTCGCCGCAGCGGTTCACCGCCGAGGAGCTGCGGCTGGCCACCACCGGCATGAACTTCCGGACGACGTCGCGGCGGCTGGCCGCCGAGGCCGGCCGCCCGGACGCGGACGTCGAACCGTGGGTCGCCGAGGAGAGGCGGGCCGTCACCGCCCACCTCGGCGAGGTGCTGCGGCCGCACGAGGAGACCACCGCGGCCGTCACCGAGCTCGCCCGGCACCTGACGCCCGCCGTGGTCAGCTCCAGCGCGCTCACCCGGCTGGACGCCTGCTTCCGGGCCACGGGCCTGGCGGAGCTGCTGCCGCCCGCGGTGCGGTTCAGCGCCGAGGACTCGCTGCCGGTGCCCACCAGCAAGCCCGACCCCGCCGTCTACCTGTTCGCCTGCGAGCAGCTGGGCGTCGACCCCGCGACCGCGCTGGCCGTCGAGGACTCCCAGGCCGGTGCGCTCTCGGCCGTCCGCGCCGGCTGCCCGACGGTCGGCAACCTGCTGTTCGTCCCGCCCGCCGAGCGGGCGGAGCGGGACGCCGTCCTGCGCGAGGCGGGCGTGCTGACCGTCGTCGGCTCGTGGCGCGAGCTCGCCGACCTGCTGACGCCGGTGCTCGCCCGGCGCGGCACCGACGTCCCGGGAGGACCCCGATGACCACCGAGATCGTCTACGTCGCCTTCCGCGGCCACTTCTCCGACAGCCCGCGCGCCCTGTACGAGGAGCTGGTGCGCCGCGGGGCGGACGCCACGCACACCTGGCTGTCGGCGCCGCACACCCGGGCCACCTTCCCCGCGGACGTCGCCACCCTCGAGTTCGGCAGCCCCGAGTCGATCGCCGCGCTGGAGCGCGCCGACGTCGTCATCTCCAACGACCACATCCCGCTGGACTGGGAGAAGCGGCCGGGGACGACCTACCTGCAGACCTGGCACGGCACGCCGCTCAAGCGCATCCACAACGACGTCCTCTGGGCACCCGAGGGGCGGCTGGCCTACCTGGAGCAGGACATCGCCCGCTGGGACCTGCTGCTGTCGCCCAACCCGGCCAGCACGCCGCGGTTCCGGCGCGCGTTCGGCTTCGAGGGCCCCGTGCACGAGACCGGCTACCCCCGCAACGACCTGCTTCTCAGCCCCGAGCGCGACGCGGTGCGCGCCCGGGTGCGCGCCGACCTCGGCATCGCCGACGGGCAGACCGTCGTCCTCTACACCCCGACCTGGCGCGACGACCTGGTGTTCCAGAAGACCGGCCCCCAGGACTTCGAGTTCGCCATCGACCTCGAGGACTTCTCGGCCCGGCTGGGCGCCGACCACGTGCTGCTGCTGCGGCTGCACAACATGGTCATGGACCGGCTGGAGGTGGCGGAGGGCTCGGCCGTGCGCGACGTGTGCAGTCACCCCGACATCCGCGACCTCTACCTGGCCGCCGACGTGATGGTCACCGACTACTCGTCGACGATGTTCGACTTCGCGATCACCGGCAAGCCGCTGCTCTACCTCACCTACGACCTGGAGTACTTCCAGAACGAGCTGCGCGGCTTCTACTTCGACCTGGCCGAGGTGGCCCCGACGCCGCTGCTGCGGACCAGCGAGGAACTGGTGGCGGCGCTGGCCGACCTCGACGCCGTCATGGCCGACGGCGCCGAGCGCTACGCCCGCTTCCGCGACACCTTCTGCTCCCTGGAGGACGGGCACGCCACCGAGCGCGTCCTCGACCTGCTCTTCCCGGCCGACACCGTGTCCGCCGGCTCTGCGACGACCCGAGGAGGGGACGACAGTGCGCATCGCTGACCGCGCTCTCGACGCCGGACCGGCCACCGGTCTGCTGGACCTCGCCCGCTCCGCCAGCACCCGCCGGCCCGCGACCGTCCCGGTGCAGGTGGTGATCCTGGCCGCCGGCATGGGCACCCGCCTGGGCCGCCCGCACCCCAAGCCGCTGACGCCGCTGCACGACGGCCGCAGCATCCTGCAGCGCCAGCTCGACACGCTGCGGGCGGTGCTCGGTCCGGCCGTCGACGTCACCGTCGTCGTCGGCTTCAAGGCCAAGCGGATCATGCGGGCCGCGCCGGACGTCCGCTTCGTCTACAACCCCGACTACGCGCGGACCAACACCTCGCAGAGCCTGCTGCGCGCCCTGCGCGCCACCCGGGACGGCGGCGTGCTCTGGCTCAACGGCGACGTCGTGTTCGACCCGGCGGTGCTCGAGGCCGCGCTGCCCTCCGTGCTGGCCGACGAGAGCTTCGTCTGCGTCGACACCTCCACCGTCGCCGACGAGGAGGTCAAGTACACCCTCGACGGCGACGGGTGCATCGCCGAGCTGTCCAAGACGGTCACCGGCGGGCTGGGCGAGGCCGTGGGCATCAACTACGTGTCCGCGGCCGACAAGCCGGTGCTCGTCGAGCACCTGGCCGCCTGCGCGGCGCAGGACTACTTCGAGCGCGGCATCGAGACCGCGATCGGCGCCGACGGCCTGCGGGTCCGCCCGGTGGACATCAGCCGGTTCTCCGCCGTGGAGGTCGACTTCGAGACCGACCTGCAGCGCGCCAACGAGCTGTTCTCCAACCGGGCGATGCTGCACCCGGTCCCCGACACCGCCTGACGGAGGGCCCTCCTGCCCCCACCGCTCGCAGGCCGGCGGTGGGGCCTGCAGGAGGGCCGTCACGCCGCCTGTCGGGCGGTCGCCGCGCGTCGGTACTCCGGGAAGCGGCGCACCGCGGCGATGCCACCGGCCACGAGGCCCACGCCCAGACCCAGCAGCAGCGCGACGGTGACCCGGGCGAACGCCTCCGGGCCGGCCGAGAGCACGTTCGCGCTCCACACCACGTCGACGTCGGGCAGCCCCTGCACCAGCAGCAGCCAGCCGAGGACCACGGCGCACAGCCCCGCCATCCGCCCGCGCCCGCGCCAGGCCGCCCGCGCGCCGAGGACGGCGACGAGCACCGCCGCGGCGGCCGGCAGCAGCGCGGAGGCGATCGCGCCCGCGTGCGACGCGACGCTCGCCGGCGGCTCGGGGGTGCCCAGCGCGTGCGCCAGCGCCGCCGCGCCGCCCAGCGCCATGGCCGCACCCAGCGGCCGGGCGTCGCGGGCCAGCAGGCCGGCCGCGAGCGCGGCGGCGGCCACGGCGAGGTGCGCCGGCCACACCACCCAGGGCGAGGGCGGCGGCTCCCAGGTGAGCTCGCCGGCCACCTCGACGGACGTGCCGCCGTGGGTCATCGGCACGACCCAGCGGGAGACGACGTGGGCACGGTCGGGGTCGGCGGCGACCTGCGGCGGGAGCGAGCGCTCGCTCATCCAGTGCGTGCGGTGGTCGTGCCAGACGTAGCGCGGCTGGGTGGACACCTGCACCCACTCGGGCTCGGCGGCGACGTCGGCGGTATCGGGGACGTCGGCCCGCCCGAAGCGGTCCAGGTTCAGGTAGGTGGCCGGGCTGCGGCTGTTGCGCCAGACGCCGTCCGGGCCGATCCGCAGGTAGGGCTCGCCGCTGTAGCCGGGGATCTCGACGTCGGTGCCGGTGGTGTTGACGACCTCGATCTCGTCGCCGAACTGCAGCACCCGGACGGTCACCCCGGGCAGCTCGGGGCTGACCGACGTCACCCGGCCGTCGAAGTCGCTGCCGGCCACGTCACCGCCGACGTGCGCGGCCGCCGGCCCGGCCAGGGCCAGCACGGCCACGACGCCCGCCAGGACCACCAGCAGGCGGGCCGACGTCCTGCGCACCGCTAGCCCTCCAGGACCTTCTCGAGGTCGGAGGCGATGTCGGCAGCGGTGTTGCCACCGTCGAAGGCGACGTGCGCGCGGTCGTCGGGCCCGTACAGCAGCAGGATGGTCGAGTGCTGGCGGCCCTCGTCCTCGGCCAGGGGCACCCCGGCCGCGAGCTGCGCCCGGTCGATCGGCCCCTGCTCCCCTGTCAGCCCGACGAAGTCCACCGGCAGGTCGGCGTCGAAGCGGGCCAGGTACTCCCCCAGCACCGGCCCGGTGTCTGTCGCCGGATCGGTGGTGACGAAGACCACCTGCACCTGCTCGGTGATCGCGGGATCGAGCCGGCGCAGTGCGAGCGCGACGTCGGCCATCGTCGTCGGGCAGATGTCCGGGCAGGTCGTGTAGCCGAAGAACAGCAGCGTCGGCCGGCCCGCCGTCCGCTCGGCGAAGTCGTAGGTCGCCCCCGTGGTGTCGGTGAGGGTGAACGAGGGCCGCTGGTAGGGATCGGGCAGGTCCAGGCCGGCGTACTCGTCGTCGGGCCCCACCACGGTGATCCCGGCGGAGTGGTCGTGGCCCGAGGACGTCGCGGCCTGCTCGTCGACGTCCGCCGCCGAGCAGGCTCCCAGCAGCAGGCCGGCGGCCAGCAGGCCGGCGGGCAGCCGGCGCAGCGATGCGGTCACGAGGACACGGTACGTCGGCCCGCCCGGTACCCGAGGACGACACCGGCCAGGCCGGTGAACAGCGCCAGGATGGCCACGAACAGGGCCAGACCCGACGCGCCGGCGTCGCCGGTGGCGTCGTCGTCCCCGTGACCGTCCGCCGACGCCGCCGGCCCGTCGCCCGCTCCGGCGCCGAGCGCGAGCACCGGCGCCGGGCGCTCGGGCTCCGCCTGGCCCTCGACCGTCGGCTCGATCCAGGCGCTCTCGGTGCCGTCGCTGTAGGTCTGCACCGCAGGAAGCACCAGCTCACCGGTGTCGGGCAGCGGTCCGGCGGCGATCGCGAACTCCTGGAACTGGCCGGGTGCGATGCCGGCACCGGGCTCGGCCCGCCACTCGAGCCGGGAGACGTACACGCCGACCGGCGTCCCCTCGACGTCGACCGGCTCGGGCAGCTCCGAGCGCGTCGCCGTCACCGTCCACCCCGGCACCGGGCGGGTGCTCACCGAGACCAGCGGCGTGTCCGTGGGCAGCTGCACCCGCAGGGACACCGTGCTGGCGGTGTCGCTCTCGTTCGGTACCCGGAAGGTGAGGGTGGCGTAGCCGCCGGGTTCGGCGTCGGGCGAGGAGACGGTGACGTGGGCCGACGCGCCGCCCGCGAGGACGACCGACGCCGCGAGCGCCGCGAGGACGGCCGGCACGACGACGCCGAGGCGCGCGAGCGGGCGGAACGGGGACACGGTTCTCCTGGGGATCGGACGGGGCCGCTCAGCGGACCGGGAACTCGGTGCTGGCGGTGGTGGCGGTGAACTCGTCGAGCCGGACCGAGACCGCCAGGGTCCAGGTGCCCGCCGAGGGGACGACGGTGCCGTCGCCGATGTAGTGCCCGGGGCCGGCCGGCTGCAGGTCGACGGCCAGCGGGCCGATCTCCTGCCCGCGCTCGGTGAGGGTGACCCGGATGTCCTGGGGCTGGGTGAGCTGACCGGCCTCGTCGAACAGGTAGACGTGCAGGACGTTGGCGCCGGGCGTGGCGGGGTCCAGCGAGATCTGCACCGAGCCGGCCTCACCGGCGGCGGACTGCAGCGGCACGGTGACGTCGACCGGCTGCGCGGCCGTCGCCCGCGCCGGCGGCGTGCCCACCAGCACCGCCGACAGGGCGAGCACCACCGCGGCCAGCCCCAGCTCGACCAGCACCGAGCGGCGCAGCGCGCCCCGCTCGGCGGCCGCGCCGGCGGCCAGCTGCTCCTCGCGGGCGGCGGCGGCGCGGGCCACCTCCGGGGACGGCGCCTCGCCGGCCTCGGCAGCGGCGAAGGCGTGGGCCGTCACCCGGCCGCGGCGCGGCGCGCGACGGGGCCGCACGCCGAGCCGCTGCTGCACCCACACCCGGGACACCCCGGCCGCCGCCAGGACCAGCAGCACCACCGCCAGCTTGGCCAGCAGCAGCCGCCCGTAGCCGGTGGAGAACAGCGCGTCGGGCGACCCCACCTCCCGCACCGACTGCACGACCCCCGAGACGACGAGCACGGTGACCGAGGTCGCCGCGACCCGGGAGAAGCGGGGCAGCGCGCCGGCCATCTCCCCGGCGGGGACGCCCTCGCGCAGCAGCGCGGCGAGCAGCGCCACCAGGCCGCCCAGCCACAGCGCCATCGCGGCCACGTGGGCGGTCGCGGCCAGCACGGCGATCGCCGGGTACGGGCCGGCCACCGGGTGGCCGACGGCCGCGGTGCTGACGACCAGCCCGGTCGCCAGGACGGCGCCGAGCAGCAGACCCTGCGGAGCGGGCGTCTCGCCCCGCCGCAGCCAGGGCAGCAGGAGGAGCGCCAGCCCGGCGGTGAGCGCGAGCCGCGCCAGCAGGGCCACCCCGAGCTCCGAGTCGAGGGTCGCCTGCAGCAACGCGGGGTCGGCCGCGGACCCCAGGCCGGTCGCGGCCGCGTACGGGCCCTGCGCCAGGAAGGTGAGCACCGCCCCGACGGCGACCGCGGCCAACCCGGCCGCGGTGAGCCGGCGCAGCAGCCCCGAGCCCCAGCCGCCCGGCCAGCACAGCGCGGCCATCGCCGGCACGCCCACCGCCAGGGCCAGCCCGGCGAACCCGATCCAGCGGCCGGTGGGCAGGGCGACGGCGACGGCGGGATCGGTGTCGTCGCCCGCGCCGGCCACCGAGGCGTCGACGAGGGAGCCGTCGCCGACCACGAAGGAGAACGCGCCGGAGATCGGGTGCGAGTCCGCGGAGATCACCCGGTAGGTGACCAGGTAGCCGTCGTCGCCGAGCCCGTCGCGCAGCCCCACGCTGACGGTGCCGCCGTCGACCCCGGCGTCCCCGGTGTCCACGCGCTCTCCGCCGGAGTCCAGCACGCGCAGGTAGCCCGCGCCCAGCGAGACGCCCTCGTTGAACTCCAGCGTCACCCGGTCCGGCACGGCCGGCAGCCGCGCCCCCTCCCCCGGGTCGGTGGACACCAGGCTGGCGTGCGCCGACGCGGGCGGAGCGGTCGCGACACCCGCGGAGAGGAGGGCGGCGAGCAGGAGGACCAGGAGCGCCGCCGACCGGCCCGGGGACCACCGGGCTGCACGGCTCACGCCATCACTCTCCCACGCGCGAACGCGTGGGAGCGGCGCCGACCGCGCCAGGCGACGGCACCGACGAGGACGACGCCGACGGCGAGCAGGACGTGCGCAGCGGCGCGCTCGCCGTGCACGTGCCCCGCCCCGAGGTCGCCGATGGTGAGCACGGCGAGCAGGACGACGAAGGTGCCCAGGAACGGCAGGGCGCCGGCGGCCAGCCGCGGTCCGGCCGCCACGGCGAGGAAGGCGGCTCCGGCGGCCAGGTTCCACGCGCCGGTCTCGTGCGCCATGTGCACCGGTGCGCTCATCGCCGCCGTCCCGGTGACCAGCGCGGGCCAGGCGAGCAGGGCCTGCGCGGCGCCGACGGCCAGCAGGGCCAGCCGCAGGCCGGCGCTCACCAGCCCGGCACGGGCCGCCGCCGCGGCGCCGGGCAGCTGCCGGGGCAGGGCGGAGAGCACCGCCGCCGTGAGATCGGGCACCGGCGGGGCGGGCGCGAGCCGGGCCCGCCGGGTCACGCCGGCCGCGGCGTCGGCCCATGCCGCGCAGGACGGGCAACCGGCCAGGTGCGCGTCGAGCTCCCCGACCGGCATCCCCGGCGACTCGCCGTCCAGCCGCGCCGAGACCGCCTCGCGGAATCCGGGACACTCCATGGGGAGATAGTCGTCGGCCGGCTCCCCGGAGTTCCCCCCAGGACGGGGATGTCGCACGGGGTCGGCGGTTCGGGAGGATCGGGCACGTGGAGGACCTGGAGCGCTACGCGGCCGACGCCGCCGGGGGTGACGCCCTGGCCGCGGCGGCCCTGGTACGGGCGACCCAGTCCGACGTGTGGCGGCTGTGCGCCGCGCTGGTCGACCGGAGCAGCGCCGACGACCTCACCCAGGAGACCTACCTGCGCGCCTTCGGCTCGCTGCACCGGTTCGAGGGCCGCTCGACGCTGCGGACCTGGCTGCTGTCCATCGCGCGCCGGGTGTGCGCCGACGCCCTGCGCTCGCGTCGGCGCCGGAGGCTGACGCTGGTGTCCGACGACGCCGTCCGCACGGCGCTGGAGGGCCCGGCGGCCGGCACGGCCGACCGGGTGGGCGAGGGGGTGGTCGTGGGCGACCTGCTGTCCCGGCTGGCCCCCGAGCGCCGCGAGGCCTTCGTGCTCACCCAGCTGCTGGGCCTGCCGTACGCCGAGGCCGCGGAGGTGGCCGGCTGCCCCGTGGGCACCATCCGGTCGCGGGTCGCCCGCGCGCGTGAGGACCTCGTCACAGCCGTCACCGATGCGGGGGACGACGCGTCCGCTCTGTGACTCCGCCGGGGGACGGCGGGGGGAAGCGGGCACCTATGCTGCCCGACGGCCGCGCACCCGCCCTCCCGGGCGGGTCGCCCGGGGAACCACTGCCGACCGGAGCGACTTCTTCGTGCCCTTCCGTCTCACGCCCAGGGATTCGAGCTTCTTCCCGCTGTTCACCGCGTCGGCGGAGAACCTGGTGGCCGCGACCGACGTCCTGAGCGACTTCATCCACGACCACGCCCGCCGCGACGAGCTCGCCGCCCGGCTGCGCGAGCTCGAGCACGTGGGCGACCAGTCCACGCACGCCATCTTCCGCCAGCTGAACTCGAGCTTCGTGACGCCGTTCGACCGCGAGGACATCTACAACCTGGCCAGCGACCTCGACGACGTCATGGACTTCGTCGAGACCGCCGCGGACCTGGTGGTCCTCACCGGCCTGGGCACCCTGCCCGCCGAGATGCACCAGCAGACGGCCCTCCTGCAGCGGGCGGCGCAGACGACGGCCGAGGCCATGCCCCGGCTGCGCACGCTCAGGGACCTCTCCGACTACTGGATCGAGGTCAACCGGATCGAGAACGAGGCCGACAAGCTCTACCGCCGGTTGCTCTCGCGGCTCTACAGCGGGGAGTTCGACGCGCTGGAGATCCTCAAGCTCAAGGAGGTGGCCGACCAGCTCGAGGAGGCCGCCGACGCCTTCGAGCACGTGGCGAACGTCGTCGAGACCATCACGGTCAAGGAGTCCTAGGCCCTCGATGGACCCGCTCTGATGGGCGCCGGCTGATGGACGCGGCGTTCTTCGCCCTCGTCACCATCGTCCTGGTCGCCCTCGCCTTCGACTACACCAACGGCTTCCACGACGCCGCCAACGCCATCGCCGTCGCGGTCTCCACCAAGGCGCTGACCCCCGGGTGGCGCTGGCGCTCGCCGCGGTCATGAACCTGATCGGCGCGCTGCTGTCGACCGAGGTGGCCAAGACGGTGGGCGCGGGCATCATCGCCCCGCCGGTCGGCGACGAGGGCCTGCGGGTGGTGTTCTCCGCCCTGGTCGGCGCCATCGCCTGGAACATGATCACCTGGTGGTTCGGGCTGCCGTCCTCGTCGTCGCACGCGCTCATCGGCGGGCTGGTCGGGGCGGCGCTGGCGGCCGCGCACAGCGCTCAGTGGATGGGCATCGTCGAGGACGTCGTCATCCCGATGGTGGCCTCGCCGCTGGTCGGCTTCGGCCTGGGCTACCTGTTCATGCTGTCGATCCTGTGGGCCTTCCGCGGCGCCAACGTCACGCGGGCCAACCGCGGCTTCCGCTACGCGCAGATCGTCAGCTCGGCCACCATGGCGCTCGGGCACGGGATGCAGGACGCGCAGAAGACCATGGGCGTCATCACGCTGGCGCTGTTCACCGCCGGGGAGATCGACGACTTCGAGGTCCCGCTGTGGGTGGTCCTCGCCGCGGCCCTCACGCTGAGCGCCGGCACCTATGCGGGCGGGTTCCGGATCATGCGGACGATGGGCCGGCGGATCATCCAGCTGACACCGGCCGGCGGGTTCTCCGCCCAGACCGTCGCCTCGGGCGTGATGGTGACGGCGGCGACGGTGTTCGCCGCGCCGGTCTCGACCACGCACATCACCGCGACGTCGATCATGGGCGTCGGCGCGACCCGCCGGATCTCCGCGGTCCGCTGGGGCGTGGCGCGCAGCATCGTCGTCGCGTGGGCGGTCACCCTCCCGGCGGCCGGAGCGGTCGCCGCACTGGTGTACGTCCTCACCGACGCAGTCGCGGGCTGAGCCCGGGGGCGCGTCGGGTCGCCTCCCGGCGGGTGTGCGGCGGAGCGGTCCCACGTGCTGGACCTCCCACTGGCGAATGTCCACCTCTCTGGTAGACATACGCCTCGTGGCGGCGACGGCGGTGCTCCTGGTGGGGCGGATCCACGTCGACCTGCTGCGGGTCTGCACGGCGTGCTGTCCGGGTTGCTGAGTCCCCGCACCCGTTCCCGCCACCTCCCGCGCTGACGCACCCCTGCCGGTTGCCGCGGGCCTGCTCCCCGGAGTCCGTCCCCGATGAAGACCCTGATCCTGCTCGCCCTCGCAGGCCTCGGCGCGCAGCTCGTCGACGGCAGCCTGGGCATGGCCTACGGCGTCACGTCCACGACGCTGCTGCTGGCCATCGGCACCAACCCCGCCGCCGCGTCGGCCACCGTGCACCTCGCCGAGATCGGCACCACGCTGATGTCGGGGCTGTCGCACTGGAAGTTCGGCAACGTCGACTGGCGTGTCGTCCTGAAGATCGGCGTCCCCGGTGCCGTCGGCGCGTTCGCCGGCGCGACCGTGCTGTCCGCCCTCTCCACCGAGGTGGCGGCCCCGGTGATGTCGCTGATCCTGCTGGGCCTCGGCGTCTACCTGCTGGTCCGCTTCACCCTGCGCGGCATCGACCGGCGCCACCTCGGCAAGCCGATGCGCAAGCGCTTCCTCGGCCCCCTGGGCCTGGTGGCCGGCTTCGTCGACGCCACCGGAGGCGGCGGCTGGGGTCCGGTCGGCACCCCGGCCATCCTGGCCAGCGGCCGCATGGAGCCCCGCAAGGTGATCGGCTCGATCGACACCTCGGAGTTCCTCGTGGCGCTGGCCGCCAGCCTGGGCTTCCTGCTCGCGCTCGGCTCGCAGGGCATCGACTTCGCCTGGGTGGCCGCCCTGCTGCTGGGTGGCATGATCGCCGCGCCGATCGCCGCCTGGCTGGTGCGCCACGTGCCGCCGCGGCTGCTCGGTTCGCTGGTCGGCGGCATCATCATCGTCACCAACACCCGCACCCTGCTGCGCAGCGACTGGCTCGACGCCCCCGACGCGGTCCGCTACCCGATCTACGCCGCCCTCTACGTCATCTGGGCCGCCGCGGTCGTCTGGTCCTACCTGCAGTACCGCAGGGACCGTGCGCAGGAGTCCGCCGACGCGCTCGCCGCCGACGCCGCCGCGCTCTCGCACGGCGCCCCCGCCGACCCGGCCGACGTGGTGGACGCCGCGCGCCCCGTCGCCGCGGGCCGGCCGAGCGCTCCGCAGGACTGACCGCGGACCTGGTGCCCTGATCGCGGCGCGCCCTCCCGCAGGGTCTGCGGGAGGGCGCGGCCGCGGGCGGGGCGCGCCCGCGGGGCCCGGCTACACGGCGCGCAGAACGGGGACCTGCGGCAGCGGGGTGGCCCGCGCGGCGGCCATCACCATCTGCGGGGAGCGGGGCAGGCCGCGGCGGGTGCACAGCCGCAGCGCGCGGGCGCCGGTGACCACGTCGGTCTCCGGCGGGACGACGAGCAGGTCCGCGCGCTTGTTGCCGCCGGCCCAGCTGAGGCACACCGCGCCGGGCTCCATGCTGCGGAACCCGCCGGTGCGCACCACCCGGCCGCCGACGACGACCTTGCGGGGCGCGGGCAGCCAGGCGTCGAGGGCGTAGGTGAAGCGCTCGACCCGCACGCCGCGCCGGTCCAGCGCGGCCACCAGCTCGGGGACCTCGACGGCGAGGTCGCGGCTGCGCGGGAACCAGGCGCCGTCGAAGCCCTGGTCCCCGTCACCGGCGTCGCTGCGGATGCTGACGCGGACGTCGATCCCACCGCGGTGCCCCTCGGACTCGGGCAGCAGTCCCGTTCGGGGAGTCGTCCTCATGCGCGTCGCCAGCCTTCCGTCCCGTGTTCCGGTGGTGCGACTCCCGAGACCGGAGTGGTCAGAGGGGTCCGAGAGCACCGTAGGAGGCGTGTCGGGCGGCACCCTGCGCGTCGGCCCCGGGCGCGCCCCCGTCCCCCGGCCGGTCATCACCAGCCGTGACCAGTTCGTGACCTCCCCGAGGGGCGTCCCGTTTCCGGCCGCGAGGTCGACCTGCCTCCTACACTCGCCGGCCACAGGACGCCGGCCACACAGGGCGCGGCAGATCGGAGGCCCGGTGCCCGCTCAGTCCTTCGGCCCGTACCGGATCGACGGTCTCCTCGGCCGCGGCGGGATGGGAGAGGTGTACCGCGCCTACGACTCCGAGCACCGCCGGGTGGTCGCGCTCAAGGTGCTCAGCGAGCACCTGGCCTCCGACCCGGCCTTCCGGGAGCGGTTTCGCCGGGAGGCCTTCCTGACGGCGAGCCTCACGGAACCGCACGTCATCCCCATCCACCGGTACGGCGAGCTCGACGGCCGCCTCTTCCTCGACATGCGCCTGGTGGACGGCGAGGGCCTCGACGCGCTGCTGGCGCGGGTGGGCGCCCTCCCCCCGGAGCAGGCGGTGCGGGTGCTCGGTCAGGTCGCCGCGGCGCTGGACGCCGCCCATGCCGCCGGCCTGGTGCACCGCGACGTCAAGCCGTCCAACATCCTGCTCACCGGAGCGGGCGAGGCACCCTTCGCCTACCTGGTCGACTTCGGCATCGCGCGATCGACCAGCGACGTCGCCGGTCCCGCACTGACCCGCGCGGGCGAGGCCATCGGGTCCTTCGAGTACATGGCCCCCGAGCGCTTCCTCGGCGGACCGGTCACCCCGGCGGTCGACGTCTACGCCCTCGCCTGCGTCCTCCACGAGTGCCTCACCGGGCGACGCGCGTTCGCCGGGAACGACCTCCCTTCGCTGATGCACGCCCACCTGAGCACCTCGGCCGCACCGCCGTCCGCGGTGCGCCCGGGCATCCCCGCGGCGCTGGACGCGGTGCTCGCCGCCGGGCTCGCGAAGGACCCGTCGGCCCGTCCGGGCGCACGGGAGCTGATCGACCGGGCAGCCGCGGCCGTCGACCGTGCCGGCCGGCGGGCGCCGGCGGGCACGACCGTCGTCCTGCCCCCCCGGCAGACCCCGCCGCCGAGCTGGCAGGACCAGGCGCCGGCCGGCGGGGACGGCCGCCGCGCCCGGGGCCGCGCCCCGCTCGTCGTCGGCGCGGTGCTGGTCGCGGCCCTGGGGGTGGGGGGCGCGCTCCTGGCCACGTCCCTCGCCGACGACGGCCCGCGGACCTCGGCGGCCGGCGGTCCCGCCGGCGCGACGCCGACGACGCCCGGCGCCGGCACCGCGACCGCGTCCACTGCGGCCGGGACCCCCGTGACGGCGGACGACCCGCTCGCGCCGGCACCCGTCCCCACCGACGCCGCCGATCCGGGTGGGGCCACCGGCGCCGAGAACTGCTTCAACGGGATCATCACCGCCTGCGACACCCTGTTCCAGCCGCGGTACGACCCGGTCTACGTGGAGTACGGGTCCACGTGCGGCGGTCGGGCACCGGCCACCCGGGGCGGCTGCCTCGAGTACTTCCTCGGAGAGCCCACCCCACCGGAGGGGCTGGGCAGCGACGCGGAGTTCGACGAGCTGGCACGGGCCTGTTTCGAGGCGGACTGGTCGGCGTGCGACGAGCTCCACGAGCGGGCCGAGTCCGGCAGCTTCTACCTCGACTACGGCCGGCACTGCGGTGGCCGGTTGCCGCAGCCGCTGTTCGTCTACGGGCGCTGCACCGAGATCGAGGGGTGACCCCGACGGCGGGTCAGCTGGGCTTGGGCTTGCGGTTCTTGGACTTGCCCCGCTCGTTCTGGTCGAGGATGACCTTGCGGACGCGGACGGCGGCCGGGGTGACCTCCACGCACTCGTCCTCGGCGCAGAACTCCAGCGCCTGCTCCAGGTTCAGGATGCGCGGCGGGATCAGCCGCTCCAGCTCCTCGGCGGTCGAGGACCGCATGTTGGTGAGCTTCTTCTCCTTGGTGATGTTGACGTCCATGTCGTCGGGCCGGGAGTTCTCGCCGACGATCATGCCCTCGTAGACCTCGGTGCCCGGGGAGACCATCATCGAGCCGCGCTCCTGGAGCGAGAACATCGCGTAGGAGGTGGCCACGCCCTGGCGGTCGGCCACCAGCGAGCCGGTGGGCCGGGCGCGCATGTCGCCCAGCCACGGCTCGTAGCCCTCGAGGTTGTGGTTGAGGACGCCGGTGCCGCGGGTCTCGGTCAGGAACTCGGTGCGGAACCCGATCAGGCCGCGCGAGGGCACGATGTACTCCATCCGCGCCCAGCCGGTGTCGTGGTGCACCAGGTTCTCCATGCGCCCGCGGCGGGTGGCCAGCGCCTGGGTGAGCGTGCCGACGTAGTCGCCGGGGACGTCGATGGTCACCCGCTCGACCGGCTCGTGCAGCTTGCCGTCGATCTCCTTGGTGACGACGGTGGGCCGCCCGACGGTGAGCTCGAACTCCTCCCGGCGCAGCTGCTCCACGAGGATCGCCAGCGCGAGCTCGCCGCGGCCCTGCATCTCCCAGGTGTCGGGTCGCTCGGTGGGCAGCATGCGCACCGAGACGTTGCCGACCAGCTCCTGGTCCAGGCGGTTCTTGATCAGCCGCGCGGTGAGCTTCTTGCCGGACTTGCCCGAGATCGGCGAGGTGTTGATGCCGATGGTGATCGAGATCGACGGCTCGTCGACGGTCAGCGGCGGCAGCGGGCGCGGGTCGTTGGGGTCGGCGAGGGTGTCGCCGATCATGATGTCCTCGATGCCCGCGATGGCGACCAGGTCGCCGGGGCCGGCGCTGTCGGCCGGGGTCCGCGTGAGGCCCTCGGTGACCAGCAGCTCGGTGATCTTGACGTTCTTGACCGTGCCGTCGGTGCGGCACCAGGCGACCTGCTGGCCGCGCTTCATCTCACCGGAGTGGATGCGCAGCAGCGCGAGCCGGCCCAGGAACGGCGAGGCGTCGAGGTTGGTGACCTGCGCGCGCAGCGGCTCCTCGGCGTCGTAGGAGGGCGGCGGGATCGTGTCGAGCAGCGTCTTCACCAGCGGCGCGAGGTCCGGGCTGTCCGGGACGGTGCCGTTCTCCGGGCGGTTGAGCGAGGCCTGCCCGGTGCGCCCGTTGCAGTAGACGATCGGGAACTCGAGGGCGTCGGCGTCCGAGCCGTTGTCCTCGAGCAGTTCCATGAACAGCTCGTAGCTCTCGTCGACGACCTCCTCGATGCGGGCGTCGGCGCGGTCGGTCTTGTTCACCGCGAGGATGACCGGCATCCCCTTGGCCAGCGCCTTGCGCAGCACGAAGCGGGTCTGCGGCAGCGGCCCCTCGGAGGCGTCGACGAGCAGGACGACGCCGTCGACCATCGACAGGCCGCGCTCGACCTCGCCGCCGAAGTCGGCGTGACCCGGGGTGTCGACGATGTTGACGACCACCGGGTTGCCCTCGTCGTCGGCCAGCCGGATGGCGGTGTTCTTGGCCAGGATGGTGATGCCGCGCTCGCGCTCGAGGTCCATCGAGTCCATCACGCGGTCCTGCGTGGTGTCGGCGTCGGTGCCCTCGCCCTTGGCGCGGCCCAGGGCGCCCGCCTGGCGGAGGAGGGCGTCGACCAGGGTGGTCTTGCCGTGGTCGACGTGGGCGACGATCGCGACGTTGCGCAGGTCGTTGCGGGTGGGCATGCGGAGAGGCACCTCAGGAGATCGGGGGGGTCGGCACCCCCGGGCTCTCGGCCACGGGGCACCACAGACACCACGGGTAACAGCCGCCGGCCCGGCGACCTTCCCATGCTACGCGGTCAGCGGGGTGCGACCGCCGCCGTCGGCCGGTCGGCCAGGACGTAGGCGGCCCCCGCCGCGGCGATGGTGACCAGGCTCACGGCCACCCAGGCCGGCAGGCCCACCCCGAGCGCCAGCAGGTGCGCCGCGACGAAGGCGGCGACGTACCCGGCGCCCAGGCCCAGGGCGGTGACGGCGCCCCTGCGGCGGTACCAGTACCACCCGGCCGCGGCACCGGCCCCGAGGAAGATCGCACCGCCCAGGGCGCGGATCCCCGTGCCCTGCGCGACGCCGAATCCCGCGGCCAGGCCGACCGCGACGAGGACGGCGGAGGGAAGGGGCCTCGACGACATGCCCGCCAGTGTCCCCCACCGCCGGTGGACCCCCGGCCCGCGCCGGCGGGTCTACCGCCTCCCGGAGCCCCGGGCGGCGGTGCCACCCGCGCCCCCGGGGACCGTGGCGGCCGGCGCGGGGGCCTTCGGGAGCAGGAGCGCGGCGAGCCAGCCGACCAGGGCGAAGGTGCCCACGACGACGATCGCGCTGAGGAACGGCGGGTTGCCGCCCGCCGTGGCGACCACCAGGACCGAGCCGGCGATCGCCACCCCCAGCGACGACCCGAGGTTCGACACGCTGCGCGAGACGCCGGAGATGTCGCCCTGCTCGTCCTCCGGCCAGGCGGACTGCACCACGTTGACCGACGCGGTGAGCATGGCGCCGACGCCGAAGCCCATGAGGAACAGCCCCGGCCAGAAGGTCCAGACCGCCGAGTCCACCCGGGCCAGCGCCAGGAGCAGGCCGAGCCCGCCGACGGTGCAGGTGAAGCCGCCCCGGATGAGCAGCCGTTGCGGGTGCCGGCTGGCCATCCGCTGCGCCATCCCGGACGAGAGCAGGATGCCGATCGTGGCCGGCACCAGCATCAGGCCGGTCTGGATGGCGTCGTAGCCGCGCTCCTGCTGGAGGAAGACCGAGATCACGAAGAAGGCCCCCTGCATGACCAGCCACTGGACGGTCTGCGTGATCAGCCCGAGGTTCGACGTCCGGTTGCGGAACAGCCGGACCGAGACCAGCGGTGCGCGGCCGCGGCGTTCCCGGGCAGCGGCGTAGAGGAAGAAGCCCACCAGCACCGCGACGCCGGCTCCCACGAGGAGCCAGACCCGGCCGCTGGACCAGCCGTGGACGTTGGTCTGCAGGATGCCGAACACCACGAGGAAGAGCCCGGCGGCGGACAGGACGGCGCCGAGGAGGTCGAAGGCCGGGCGCTCGGCGGGCAGCGGCGGGTCGTCGATCCGCCGCGCCAGCAACGCGACCCAGGCCACGAAGAGGACCTGGAGCAGGAAGGACGCCCGCCAGCTGATGGTGGCGGTGATCAACCCGCCGATCAGCGGCCCGGCGGCCGCTCCCAGGCCGGCGGCCCCGCTGACGACGCCGAACCACTTGGCCCGGTCCTTCACGTCGGAGAACAGGACCGTGATCAGGATGTAGATGGGCGGGATGAGCAGCGCCGATCCCACGCCCTCCAGCAACGAGTAGCCGACCGTCAGCACGCCGAGCCCCGGCGCGAGGGCGGCCAGCAGCGCACCGGCGCCGTAGACGGCCAGCCCCAGGAGGAAGCAGAACCGGCGACCCCAGATGTCGGTCAGCTTGCTGCCCGGGATCATCAGGGCGGCCATGGTCAGCGTGAAGAGGGTGATCGTGGTCTGGATGCCGGCGACGTCGGTGTCCAGGTCGTCGGCGATGGTGGTGATGGCCACGTTCATGTTCGAGGCCGCGTAGCTGGCGATGAACTGCGCCAGCGCCAGCGACAGGACGGCTGCGCGGGCCGCCCTGGCCGTGCGGGTGGGTGCGGTCACGACGGGTCCTCCTCCGGCGCGCGGTCTGGGCGCCCGCCCACGCTGGAGGAATCGCCCCCCCGGTGGCCTCCCCCACAGCGGACGAGAAGCCCGGAGCGCCCCCGCACGCGCACCCCGGACGCGCGAGGGCCCCGGACGCCGCACGGCGTCCGGGGCCCGTCCCCGGCCCCGTCCAGAGGCTCGGCCCGAGCGTGCGAGGGTCGAGGAGGACGGGGTCCTTCGTCAGGCGGTGCGGAGCACGGCCTCGATCTCGAGCTCGACGGTGATCTTGTCGCCGACGACGACGCCGCCGCCGTCCATCGGCATGTCGATGTCGACGCCGTAGGCCTTGCGGGAGATCTCGGTCTTCGCGCTGAAGCCGGCGCGGGTGCCGCCGTAGGCGTCCGGGCCGAAGCCGTTGAGCTCCAGCTCCAGGGTGACCGGCTTGGTGATCCCCTTGATGGTCAGGTCGCCGACGACCGACCAGTCGGCGCCGTCGGTGCGGACCTCGGTGGACCGGAAGGTCATCTCGGTGTGGTTGCCCACGTCGAAGAAGTCCGCGGAGCGGATGTGCGCGTCGCGCTGCTCCTGCCGGGTGTCGATCGAGTCCATGTCGATGCGGGCGGTGACCGACGACTGCGCCGGGTCGGCGGCGGTGACGATCTCGCCGGAGAAGTCCCGGAAGTAGCCGCGGACCTTGCTCACCATCATGTGGCGCACGGAGAAGCCGACGGTCGAGTGCGTGGGGTCGATGTCCCAGGTGCCGGCGACGTAGCCGGGGATCTGGACGGCAGCGGACTGGGTCATGGGGATCTCCAAGTGGTTGAGCGTTTGACCTTCTGCCCGCTGAGCGTAGTTGAAGGCTTGACTATTCCGCCAGTACCCTCGGGTCATGTCCTCGTCGTCGGGATCGCCGGAGCCCTCCCCCGGCGGCACGCGCTGGCTCGACGCGGAGGAGCAGAAGGCCTGGCGCGCGTACCTGTTCAGCACGATGCTGCTGCAGGACCGGCTCGACCGGGAGCTCACCTCCGCGACCGGCATCTCCCACGCGTACTACGAGATCCTCGTCGCGCTCTCCGAGGCGCCCGGCCGGTCCATGCGGATGAGCGAGCTCGCCGACCGCTGCCTGTCCTCGCGCAGCCGGCTGTCGCACGCGGTCTCGCGGCTGGAGGAGCAGGGCTGGGTGCGCCGCCAGGTCTGCCCCGAGGACGGCCGCGGGCAGCTCGCCGTCCTGACCGACGAGGGCTTCGCCGCGCTCGAGGCCGCCGCGCACGTGCACGTCGAGAGCGTGCGCACGCACCTGTTCGACCAGCTCACCCCCGCGCAGGTCGCGTCGATGCGGGACGTCGGCGAGACGCTGCTGCGCCACCTCGGTCCCCGCTGACCGCCCGGCCGGGGTCGTCCCCCGGCGCGACGGGCGGGTCATCCCGCAGGTGGACGACGCCGGGCTGAGCGCTGCCTAGATTCGACGTCACGATGGACGAACCGATGGAGCGCGCGGCCGACCGGCTGCGCCGGCACCCGCTGGCGGTGGACGCCGTGCTCGCCGGGGCCTTCTGGTTCACGCTGGTGGTCCTGCCGGCCGGCATGTTCTGGCCCGGCGGGGACGCCGCACTGATCACCGGCACGCTGCTCGCCGTGCCCCTCGTCTGGCGGCGGCAGGCCCCGGTCGCCGCGGCCGCGGCGGTCACCGTCGTGGGGTTGCTGCGACTGGGGGCGATCCCCCAGCTCATCCCGGCCGACCTCGCCGCGCTGGTCATGGTCCACGCGCTGGCGGCCTACGCCCCCCGCTGGGCGGCACGGGCCGGCCTGGCGCTCGGCCTGCTCGGCGCGGTGCTGGCCGCGACCTTCTACTACGCCGTCGACTCCCCCGACGCGATGGTCGTGGCCACCGGCACGATCGCCGTCGCCGTCGTGGCCGCGTGGGCGCTGGGCAACCTGCGCCGGGCCCGGCTGCAGCGCGAGGCCGGCCTGGAGGAGCGGGCACGCCTGCTGGAGATCGAGCGGCAGCAGGAGATGCGCCTGGCGGCCACCGCCGAGCGCGCCCGGATCGCCCGCGAGATGCACGACGTCGTCGCCCACTCGCTGTCCGTCGTCATCGCCCAGGCCGACGGCGGTCGGTACGCGGGCCGCAACGACCCGGCCGCGGCCACCGGTGCGCTGGAGGCGATCGCCGCGACCGGCAGGCAGGCGCTCACCGACATGCGCGCGCTCCTCGGCGTCCTCCGCGAGGGGCCGGGCGAGGAGTACGCGCCGCAGCCCGACGTCGCCGCCGTCCCCGCGCTGGTGGAGGACGTGCGGGCCAGTGGCCTGGACGTGGACCTGCTCGTGGAGGGCGAGCCGCGGCCGCTGCCGGCCGGCCCGCAACTGGCCGCCTACCGGATCGTCCAGGAGTCGCTGACCAACGTGCTCAAGCACGCCGGCTCCTCCGGGCGGGCCTGGGTGCGGCTGTCCTGGCGGGACGACGGGCTGGAGGTCGCGGTGCTCGACGACGGCCGGGGGGCCTCGGCCGCCCTCGTGGAGGGCGCGCCGCAGGGCGGTGGCCAGGGACTGCGCGGCATGGTGGAGCGGGCGCAGCTGCACGGTGGCCGGCTGACCGCGGGCCCCCGGTCCGGCGGCGGCTTCTCCGTGCACGCGCACCTGCCGTACGGGACCCGCCGGTGAGCGGGCCGATCCGCGTCGTCCTCGTCGACGACCAGCAGATGGTGCGCGCGGGCTTCCGCATGGTCATCGACTCCCAGCCCGACCTGACCGTCGTCGGCGAGGCCGGCACCGGCGACGAGGCGGTGCGGCTGCTGGCCCGCACCCCGGCCGACGTCGTCCTGATGGACGTGCGCATGCCGGGCACCGACGGGATCGAGGCGACCCGGCAGGTGACGGCGCAGCCCGACCCGCCGCGGGTGGTCGTGCTGACCACGTTCGACCTCGACGAGTACGTGGTCGCCGCGATCGGCGCCGGGGCCAGCGGCTTCCTGCTCAAGGACGCGCCGCCGGAGGAGATGCTCGCCGCGGTCCGCACGGTGCACGCCGGGGACTCGGTGATCGCCGCGTCGTCCACCCGCCGGCTGCTGCAGCACGTGGCACCGATGCTGCGCGGGGCCACCTCCGCTCCCGCCGCGGAGCCCCGGGAGCTGGCCGAGCTGACCCCGCGCGAGCGCGAGGTGCTGGTGCAGATGGCCTACGGCGCGACCAACGCCGAGCTCGCCGCGCACTTCGTGGTCAGCGAGGCGACGGTCAAGACGCACGTCGGGCGGGTGCTGGCCAAGACCGGCTCGCGCGACCGGGTGCAGGCCGTCGTCCTCGCCTACCGCACCGGCCTGGTGCAGCCGGCCGACCTCCTCCGCGACGCCTAGCACCCCTCCCGGTGCGTGCAGAAGTGCAGTTCTGCCCCGCGCAGAAGTGCAGTTCTGCGCGGGGCGTACGACCGGGGGATGACGGCGGGGTCGTCCCGCGGGGGCAGGGACGGCGGCGCGGAGATCGCCCGTCGCTCCGACGCGGGACGACGGCCTCCCCCGGCAGCGTGGGCGACGTCCCGCTCCCCCGTCGGAAGGCCCGAAACCGTGTCCGCTGCCGTCCCCGTGATGACCGTCCCCGGCGAGCCGCCGCCCACCGCCGACGCCGTCCGCGCCACCGGCCTGACCCGCACCTACGGCCGGGGCTCCACCGAGGTGCATGCGCTGGCCGGCGTCGACGTCGCCTTCGCCCGCGGTGCCTTCACCGCGATCATGGGTCCCTCGGGCTCCGGCAAGTCCACGCTGATGCACTGCCTGGCCGGCCTGGACGCCCCGACCGGCGGGCAGGTGTTCCTCGGCGACACCGAGCTGACCGGGCTGCGCGACGACCAGCTCACCCGGCTGCGGCGGGAGCGGATCGGCTTCGTCTTCCAGTCCTTCAACCTGCTGCCGGTGCTCGACGCGCGGGAGAACATCGTGCTGCCGATGCAGCTGGCCGGCCGCCGCCCCGATCCCGCGTGGTTCGACGCCGTGGTGGCCCGGCTGGGGCTGCGCGACCGGCTGCGGCACCGGCCGTCGGAGCTGTCGGGCGGCCAGCAGCAGCGGGTCGCCGTCGCCCGGGCGCTGCTCCCCCGGCCCGACGTCGTCTTCGCCGACGAACCCACCGGCAACCTCGACTCCCGCGCCGGCGCCGAGGTGCTCGACCTGCTGCGCAGCAGCGTGCGGGAGACCGGGCAGACCGTCGTGATGGTCACCCACGACCCGGCGGCCGCCGCCTACGCCGACCGCGTGGTGCTGCTCGCCGACGGCCGGCTCGCCGGCGAGATCGACCGGCCCACCGCCGACTCCGTCCTGAGCGCGCTGCGCGGGCTGGGGGCCTGACCGTGCGCTCCGTCACCCTGGCCGGTCTGCGCGGGCACGCCGCGCGGCTGGTCGCCTCCACGATCGCGATCGTCATCGCGGTCGGCTTCGTCGTCGCGACGCTGACGCTCAGCGAGACGACCCGGACCACCGTGCTCGAGGCGGTGGGGGCCCGCTACGTGAGCGCCGACCTCATCGTCACCCCGACCGGCAGCACCCCGCTGGACGACGTCGCCGCCGAGGTCGCCGGCGTCCCCGGCGTCGCCGCGGTCGACCTCGCGACCTCCACCTCCGTGCAGGCCCTCGTGCCCGGCCGCACGGGTGCGCAGTACCTCCTGGTCGACTCCGTCGCCGAGAACCCGGCGCTGCGCTGGCAGCAGCTGGCCGAGGGGGCGCTCCCCGACCGCGCGGGCGAGGTCGCGGTCAGCGAGCGGGTGGGTGCGCGGATCGGCGACGTCCTCACCGTGACCACCTACGACGACGCGGGCCGGAAGTCCACCTCGCAGGTCACCGTGGTGGGGATCGTGGACCTCGGCGGCGACCCGTCCTCGGGGCTGAACGGCCGCGCGTTCGTCGTCGGCGACCAGGTGGCGGCCTGGGACGCGCTGGGTCCGAGCGAGCTGCGTGTCGCCGGCTGGGGTCGCACCGACCCCGGCGCGCTCGCCGCCGACGTGCGGGCGGCGCTGGGGGCCGACGTCGAGGTCCGCACCGGGGAGGAGGCGGCCGTCGCGGAGGCCGAGGCGCTCACCGGCGACGCCCTGGTGCTCACCCTGGTGCTGCTGGTGTTCGGGACCGTGGCGCTGCTGGTCGCCGGGCTGGTCATCGCCAACACGTTCGCCGTGCTGCTCGCCCAGCGGACCCGCGAGCTCGCGCTGCTGCGCTGCGTGGGCGCCACCGCCCGGCAGGTGCGCCGCAGCGTGCTGGCCGAGGCCGCGCTCACCGGCGTGGCGGCGTCCGCGCTCGGGGTGGGTGCCGGCATCGGGCTGGCCGCCCTGGTCTCCTCGCTGGTGGGCACCGACTCGCCGGTGCCGCTGGCGGGCGTGTCGGTGCCGCTGTCGGCGGTGCTCGGCGGCCTGGCCGTGGGGACGCTGACCACGCTGGTCGCGGCCCTGGCCCCGGCGCGGGGGGGGGGGGGGGGGGGGGGGGGGGGGGGGGGGGGGGGGGGGGGGGGGGGGGCGGGGGGGGGGGGGGGGGGGGGGGGGGGGGGGGGGGGGGGGGGGG
>NZ_JBJNRJ010000061.1:0-30319 GCF_046233715.1 Trujillonella humicola
CCGCATCGCCCGCGGCTTCCGCAACCGCGACAACTACCGGCTACGCATGCTGCTCATCGCCGGCGGCCTGACCAGCCCCCACCTCAAGTAAGAAGAGCCCCATAACCGGTAACAGCTACTTCGGCAGGAAGTTTCGCAGCTTCTCAGCGCGGCGGATCCCGAGGGACTGCTGGCTGCCGGCGCACCGGGTGACGTCCACAGCTCGAAGGTGGACGCGTTGACATGCCTCGCCGTGCGAGGTGAAGTCAGCGAGGCGGAGGGCCTGGAAGTGTGGGCCCGAGCCTTCGGCCTCGGCAGCGGGCTGACAAAGCAGGCGGCGATGACGTCCTCAACCGACCGCTTGATCGACCTTCGCGCGACTCATCCTTCGGCGAAGGCGTCTCCACGGGTGTCCCCTAGTTTGGCTGCCTGCCCCAACCCGCTGCCTTAATGCGGTGGCTCGACTTCGAAGGCGAAGTGGACAACGTCATCAAAGTCAAAGCCGCCAGCGGCGGAGCTGTACACGTCGCGCCGATACGGCAAGGCGTTGCGAAGCCATATTGCGACGGTGATATCAGGGGAGACTTGGTCGGCTTCCACTGTCCACTTGTGCGTTGTCCGGTTGGGTCCCACCTGAAAAGTGGGCGGTACGCCTAAGGATATGTAGACACCGCGCGTGACGGAGATGGCCCACTCCAAATCTCGCCCCCTTGGGTCCCAGCCGTCGCAGGTAATCTCGATCGTCTCTCCGATGCGGACAATTGGGGGACGCACGCCTGCCGCGGAATACCGCGCCCCCGGTACGCCAGGCCCTGCAGGCCCCTGTGACGCTTCTATCCGCGCATAGAATTGCGGACCGTCCTGGGCCTGCTGCCATATTGATACTTCGTTGCGGATCATCCCTGCGATGCCGGAGATCAAGTCGCGCTCGAACGGAAGGAGGGGTCTGTGGTGGGCCACGCGGCGACGGTAGACGTTCAAGGCATTGAAGGATGCCTTTATGCGATCGCGGTTCCGGAAGACCGGAGCGAACCGACTCCACTCATTCAGAACCAGCCGCGTGAGTACCGGCGTATCCACGTAGGACAGTAGATCGTCCGCCGGCACTGCGGCGGGGCGTTCCCGAGGTTCTTCATCTCGGCGATATTCGGCGGTTGACTTCTCTTTGGGCGAAAGTCCCTCAAGCCATCGAGGCACCCAGAATCTGCCGGACAATACTCCGAAGCGCTACCTCTGCTGTCTCTACGGCTTCGGCGGGGTCCACGGGTTCGACAGTACCGTCCCCGAGATCTCGGAATGGGGAAGGCTCGGCAGTCAGAGATACTCCTTGACGTTGCCTCCCGACAGCCAGCGGGCGGTGCCGCGCCATTCCGCAGCTTGGACGCGGACGCTCATCGAGGACACCTCCCACCGCGCTGGCCGCCCCGTCGGCATCATGGCTTTCGTGACCACAGCCGCACCGCCCGCCCGCGTGTGGCGTGTCAGCAGGTCCGGGCGCGTCGCCGGCTCGCTGATGGCCGTCTTGGCGGCGCTCGGGGCATCGGTGCAGTGGGTACACGCGCTGATCCGCTGGTCCGGAACGTCCGCCTTGGGAGCAGTGGCGTACACAGCGGCTGCTGCACTGCTCACTCTCATCACCTGGTGGGTGTTGTGGCGTCCCAGGCTGGAGGTGACCGAGGAGGAGGTCATCGTGGTTAACCCGTGGGGATCACTGCGGGTACCGCGCGCTCAAGTGGTGGGCGTGACGCCAGGCCTGAACGGAGCCCGCCTCCGCCTACATGAGGGTGAGTCGGTGCTGACTTGGGCATTGGGTGACGCCCTTAACCCTTGGTCCCACCCTCGGGAACGCGCGAAGGAAGTGGCTGAAATCGTCCGCACGGCGCCGCGGTAGAAGCGGGAGCCGCTGCAAGTGGCCCTGAGCGGCCCACTCAGGGACAGCGGCGCTCCCGCCTAGCTGGCCGTCTGCCCGACCGCCGAGCACCCACACCTTCGCCCACACGCAAACGCGGTCGCACCGAATGCCGGACTCGAACCGGCTCGCTCGCTATGCGAGTTACTCGCGCCACCGAGGCGGCGCGGGCGCCTTCGTTCCCATAGGCCCTTGACGATGCGACCGCCGGACAAGCGTAAATGGCCGCACGGTCCCAGAGCTGGCTGGTGGCCTTGAGCGGCCCACTTCGGGACATCCTCAGGTGGGCGGTCATCAGACCTTCAGGCATGCAGGCGCAAATTCAGGTGCTGGTGACGCAGCTCGCCGCGAAGTCCCGTCGTCGACCTCACGGGTGATGACGGGGACCTTCGGCGTCAGCGGACCGGTCAAAGACCTACGGCACTTGCCCCGAACTCGGCCTGCGCCCGCGTGTACCCGTCGAACGACACCAGCTGGTTGACCAGGCCGCTGCGCGAGAACCCCATGACGTCGAGGTACTGCTGCGCCGACCGCGCGGCCTGCGCGTTCCAGTCGACGCCCAGGGAGTCCACGGCCGCCGCGGCATCGCCCTGCGAGTAGCCGTCGAACGACACCAGCTGGCGGACCAGCCCGTCCCGCGAGAAGCCCAGCACGTTGAGGTACTGGCGGGCCGACCGGGCGGCCTGCTCCTGTGCGACCGACACCGCCGGCCCAGGAGCCGGAGCCGGAGCCGGCGACGGGGTGCGACTCGGCGCCGGGGCAGGAGCCGGGGTGGGGGCGGGAGCCGGGGCGGACGGCGGGGGCGGCGGCGTGGAGCTCGCCGCGGCCTCCGCCGCCTCGGCGGCGGCCTCCGCTGCGGCTGCCTGCTCCTCTGCCTCGTCCGCTCGCTCCTCAGCGGTCGCCAGCTGCTCCCGGAGCTCGCGGACCTCGGATCGAGCCGCCGCCGTGACGTCACCGTCGTCGGCGCCGTCCCCGCCGCCGGCTGCGATGCCGATCCCGATCCCGACCACCAGGGCGGCGGTGGGGACGGCCCACCGGAGCCATGGTCGCTGCCTCCGCGGCGCGCTCGGACCCGGCTGTGGCGGCGGTGCTGGCGTGGTCATCGGATCCCCCGAGCGTGGTGGTGACGAGTGATGGGGGCCGTGTCGAAACTGGTCCGCGTCGGCGGCCAGTCGAGGCGGCGCGCCTCTACTAGCGCGCTCCCTCGCCTGCGTCGCCAATTGAGGAGGCAGTCCTGCCCGGCTGGAGGCTCACTGCGACGGAACAGGAGACGGCTCGGGGCTGAACGGCGCGGCTGGTGCAACTGCGTCAGCACTGACCGTCTCAGTCGGCCGCGGGGAGGTGGCGATGTGCAGGGCCAGTCCAAATACGGCCAGCACGGCCAGCGCAGGCAGTCGCTCGTCGGTCACGGAGTCGTTCTGCTGCTGGGCAATGACCGTCAGGAGGTCCTTCTGCACCCATCCATTGACGACTTGCTGCTGCGGAGCGCCTTGCGTGCGGGCCTCATTCAGTTCGTACTCGGCCAATGCGCTCGTGATGTCAGATGACCGATCGCTCGACTCCTCAGGCGCCATCGCGAACCACACGACGACGGCGGCGAGGGCGAGCACGGTGGCGCCGATACGACGAACGAGGGGCACAGTCGCTCCTTGAGGACGGGGCGGCACTCGACGCCCGATGCGTTACTCTTTCGTTCCGGTTATCGGCAGACCCGCCGCAGTCTCGCGTCGAGCTCGCACCTCCTTGACAGCCCACTCAGGACGCAGGCCGGCGAGGTCATTTCTTCAGCCAGGGCGGAGTCTGGGGCGGCGACTTCGACGTCAGGTGCCATTGTCTCCGGCACCGGGGGCAGAGGTAGGCGCCTGTAGGTGCCTTGCGACCGCGCTCAAGACTCCGTCTCCGGACCGCCGCAAGTGCACAAAGAGCAGCAGCACGGGACGAGTAGCACTTCTTCTGACAAGCCGACATAGCGGTGCATCTCTCGATGCGGGGTGCTCGACCGGCTCGCATCCGGTCCGGCACCGCGGCGCCATCCTGATGGCGGGCGGCCATGTCACTCCCGACGGAGCGCTTGAGCGGATCCTAGTTCGGCGTCTGCGCAATTGTCCCTTAGGCCGCCTTCAGGGACACCTCCGAGGCGCGTCCGCACGCAGGCTCCACCCGACGATCGCCGAGTCGCGACGCGCGAGACGGTGCCCAGCCGACGCGCTGGAGGTCCTCAAGATCACGAGGGGTCACACCTTATGCATCGTCGGCAGCCGCAATTCGTCGTGACGAGTAACTGGAGGGTCGTCAGGACTCTCAACGGCATGGGCACCAGCGGCACGGCGGACTACCGGAGACGACGCGCAGAAGCCGAGCGTCGGCGGCGCCAGAAGGCGGAGTGCGCGCAGCGCCAGCCTGAGCGATCGGACGCCGGTGAGAGCAAGCAGCGGTCCCCAGGACGGCGGGAAGCAGCCACTACCTGCGCTTGGTGCGGCGGACCGATCACCCCGCGCAGCCGCGGGCCGATCCCGAAGTGGTGCTCGGCCACGTGCCGGCAGCGCGCCTGGGAGCAGACTCGAGCCGCCGCGTCAGGCCACTCCGCCGTGCAGGTGGTCGAGCGGCGCGTCGAAGTCCCTGTGCTTGTCCCCGCCACTCCGACACGTCGCGACTGGACCTCCCTGCTCGCCGAGCTGGCCCGCCAGATAGACGACGGCCGCATGTACGACCGAGACCTGCTCGAGCTGTCTGATGTGCTGAGCGCCGTCCTCGAGGCATACCGCCGCCGCCCCTTCGTGCGCAACGGATCCATCGAGCACCAGCGCCAGGCGCGCGCCCGGAAGCAAGCCCGCAGAGGCCGGTCTGGCTGAGCAATGACGGCGTTGCCGGAACTGCAGGTCAACTGGAGAAGCGGCCACACGCTGGACCTGAGCTGGTTTCGGTTGACCGGCGTTGGACGCCGTCATCACCGACTCCTCCCGCGCTGGCCAACATCGGAGGATCCACATGCCGCACACCGACGAGTCCCTGTCCGGGAACGACCTCATCACGCTCGCGGAGACAGCGGCCTACCTGCGGACTCCGGTCGCCACCCTGCGCTACTGGCGTCACCTCGGCATCGGACCGGCCGGCTTCCGGCTCGGTCGGCGGGTCTTCTACCGGCGCGGCGACGTCGACCGCTGGCTCACCGAACGGCAGGACGCCGAGACCAGCTGAGGCCAGCCCTCCCCGTCCACAGGCCGCGGCCCGTCCACAGATCGCCGCCGCAGCCACCGAACGAGCCCATGCCGCGCTATGCCCGATGGTCCGGCCCCGGAGCCGGATCCTCGAGGACGAAGGCAGCGCGCATGGCCAGCATCTCCAGACTGCCCAACGGCAAGTACCGGCCGCGCTACCGGGACGAGCACGGCAAGGAGCACGCCCGGCACTTCGACCGGAAGGTCGACGCCCAGCGCTGGCTCGACGAGGTCACCGCCGCGGTGGTCACGGGCGCCTACGTAGATCCGGGCGCCGGCGGGCAGTCCTTCGCCGAGTTCTACGCCGAGTGGTCGGCCCGCCAGATCTGGGCGCCCGGTACCGAGGCGGCGATGGGCCTGGCGGCCCGGTCGACGACGTTCGCCGACGTCCGGATGCGCGCGCTGCGGCGCTCGCACATCGAGCAGTGGGTCAAGGCCATGGTCACCCGCGGGCTTGCCCCGGGCACCGTGCACACCCGGGCCAACAACGTCCGCGCCGTCCTCCGCGGCGCCGTCGCCGACCGCGTCATCCCCCGCGACCCCAGCGAGGGGGTCACCCTCCCCCGCCGCCGCCGCGCGGCCGCCGCCATGACCCTGCCCACGCCGGCCCAGGTCGGCACGCTCCTCCAGTCCGCCGACGACTCGTTCCGCACCTTCGTCGGGCTGTGCGCCTTCGCCGGCCTGCGGCTCGGTGAGGCGGCCGCTGTCCGCGTCAGCGACATCGACTTCCTCCGCCGCACGCTCACCGTCGCCCGCCAGGTGCAGCGCACCACCGGCGGCGGCATCGACATCCGCGCCCCCAAATACGGCAGCGAGCGGCAGGTCTACCTCGCCCCGTCGCTGGTCGACCTGCTCGCCCAGCACGTCGCCGCGTACTGCCCGGAGGGGTACTGGATCTTCACTGGAGAAACCGGTGAACCGCCGCACCAGAACTCGATCGGCTACCGCTGGCGCACCACGCTGAAGTCAGCGGGTCTCGCCGGCGTGAAATTGCACGACCTCCGGCACTTCTACGCCTCAGGGCTGATCGCCTCTGGCTGCGACGTCGTCACCGTCCAGCGGGCCCTCGGGCACGCCACGGCGACCACGACGCTAAACACTTACAGCCACCTCTGGCCCACCGCAGAGGACCGGACGAGGCGTGCCGCGGAGCAACTGTTTGCGGACAGTTGCGGCTTCTCTGCAGACTCGGCGACCGCTACAAGCCGCTGACTTGGGGGATGCTCGAGTCAGGCGTTGGTGCACACAAGCTAGACGCCAGCTTGAGCTGCACCTTTGCTGCTGGCCAGCGTTGCAGATGACAGGCGTTTCCGTTCCGCCTGCGGCATCTATTAGGGACTGCCGGCGTACTGAGCTACTTCTACGCGTTCCTGACCGGTCGAGGAGGCCGACGCCGCGCCTTACACCGAACGCCAAAGGTCTAGGGAGCATGATGCCCGCATGCACGACGCGCGAATAGAGCAGATCGACGCCCAATTCGCGCGCCACTGGTGGAGGGCCCTCATGGCCAACGCGGTCGCCCTGGTCAAAGATGCCGCACTGCTCGCGTCTCATGACAGCCCCGGGCGCGCTCAGTCGCTCGTGGTTCTTTCCATGGAGGAACTAGCAAAGGCCCGCTGGCTATACCAGGCCGCTGAGCAGCAATGGACCGCACCGCTGGGGCTCTACGGCCAGGCACCCAAAGAGCCCGGACCGGTGGAAGTCCCTGAAGGACTACGTTCCACGCGGCGACCGCACGCGCAGAAACTACAAGTGGCTGAACAGTTCGCGTCAGGCCTGGCGGGCTTCTGGGACCCGGCTCGTCGAATCGAGTATTACGTGCTTGCCGACCTACCGACATTCGAAGAAGCCGCGAGACAGCTGAATCTAAATAAGCAGGCAGGCTTTTATGTCGACCGTTCGGGCGATTCGATCACATCGCCATTGCACGTTCCGGACGCTGGCGTGGCTGACGAGATCCGCAGAGCCGCGAAGGTCATACAGATGCATTTGATCGAGGATCACACCCGTCAGCAGGACTGCCCCGACCCCAGTCGGATCGACTCAGCCGAGGAGCTTCATTGGGCCGTGATGCCGTACTCGGATCCCGAACTGTTCCATGACTTCATCCGGCGAAATGGTGGCGCAGACTAAGCGGCTACCAGCGGGGGACACGAAGTAGCAAGCCGCCTACTCGACTCTCCGACGAGGGGCAACATCGCTTGATCAGGGTGGTCAAACCTTGGGCTTCCATGGCGACGATCTCGGCTACCTGCCGGTGGGAAGGTCCGCCGCGATCTGCGAGGCTGGTCGGTAGTCGCCCGGGGTCGGTGAGACCACCGCGCCGACCGGCAGCTCGAGTCGGGCATGCATCGGGCGATGGTTCCGGCCGTGGTGCAGCCAACCTGAAACGTCGGCAGTCTGCGGCAGCGACCGCAGGCCGGGCTCGAGGAAGCTAAGCGTCCAGCTGAATGGTGCGAGCGCAGCCTCGCTGAACACGATGCAGCCATCCCGATCTACCCGGCACACCGGACCGGATAGGCGCGCTCGTGCGCCAAGCACGACTGTCAGTCCAAGCCGCAGCGTCGACGGCAGTGGAGTGCCGGGTTGCTGCACGACGTTGATCAGCTCTGGATAGCGAAGCAGTAGCCGGTCATGAACGGCGACGTCCATCAAGGTCACCAACCCCGCACGGGCCACGTCGCCCAGCGCCCACCCGCCCAAATCCAGCTCTAGCCCGCCCACAGCGCGCCCCAGAGCGACGAATGCGGCATTCACCTGTTGGCGCAAGGCAACCGCCAGACGGCCGTATTCGGGGACATAGTGCTGTCCAACAAACTCATTGCAAGGCTTGCACAGGACATACCCACCAACCCCGCGCTGCGCCGAGATCCAGCCAGTCTTTGGGAACTTCAGTGGTTCGTCGGAGATTAGCAGCGGCAGGCTCGGCGAACTGCGTGCACGACGATTGTTGCCCGCCGAGCCGGGTGGGATGTGTTCGAAGGTCAGCGTCGCAGTGGTGCCACAAATCCGACAAAATCCGACGTGCCGGCCAGGGGGAACGAACGCTTGCGGCCTGTCAATGCCTTCCAGCAGCTCGGCGAGCAAGCCAACGGCAACCGTGTAGTCCGTCGGGAGGACGGGCGGCAAGTTGTCGCCGACCCGCACGAGCATCTGGATCGACGGCGCGTCGTTGTTCGTTCTGCCTGACACGTCCTGAGGTGGGTTTGCGGCTTGGTCTACACGTTCGTCGTCCGCCCGGCCCTCGTCATCGCCTCGCACGTGATGTCCCTACCGCCGTCGGCGTCCCGCGTATTGGTGGATCGTGCCAGTCTTCCGGTCGCGCGGAAACGCTGTTGTCACACGCAGTTGGCGGGAAGTCGCCGCGTGGGGCCTTGGCGGACCGCCGTTGCCTGCCGAAGGTTGAGTGGAACTGAGTCTTGGCGCACTGCGGAACTAGTTCGCCTTCGGCGTTCTCGCCCCAGGCTGCGCCGTGATGACGGCTTAGCGCCCTCGGGCATGCCACGGCCACCACGACGCTGAACACATACAGTCACCTCTGGCCCACCGCGGAGGACCGGACGAGGCGTGCCGCGGAGCAACTCTTTGCGGACAGTTGCGGACAGTTGCGGACTCTGTGCGGACTCGGAGACCCCTACGAGCCTCTGACCTGCAGAAATGCGCCCAGTCAGACGTTGAAGCGGAACTCCACGACATCGCCGTCGGCCATCACGTAGTCCTTGCCCTCGATGCGGACCCACCCCTTGGCCTTGGCCTCGGTCATCGAGCCGGCCTCCATCAGCTGGTCGAAGGAGACGACCTCGGCCTTGATGAAGCCGCGCTGGAAGTCGGTGTGGATGACGCCGGCGGCCTGGGGCGCGGTGGCGCCGACCGGGATGGTCCAGGCGCGGGCCTCCTTGGGCCCGGCGGTCAGGTAGGTCTGCAGGCCGAGCGTGCGGAAGCCGACCTTCGCCAGCTGGTCCAGGCCCGGCTCGCTCTGCCCGATCGACTCCAGCAGCTCGGCGGCCTCCTCGGCGGGCAGCTCGGCGAGCTCGGCCTCGGTCTTCGCGTCGAGCAGGATCGCCTCGGCCGGCGCCACGAGCTCCCGCAGCTCGGTGATCAGCGACTCGTTAGCCAGCTCGTCGGCGTCGACGTTGAACACGTAGAGGAACGGCTTGGTCGTCAGCAGCGACAGCTCGCGCAGCGGCTCGGTGTCCACTCCCGCGGCGAACAGCGTCTGCCCGGTGTTGAGCACCTCCGACGCGGCGACGGCGGCCTCGTGCAGCTTGGCCCGCTCCTTGTCCTTGCGGGCCTCCTTCTCCAGCCGCGGGATCGCCTTCTCCAGCGTCTGCAGGTCGGCCAGCACGAGCTCGGTGTTGATCGTCTCGATGTCGTCGGCGGGTGAGACCTTGCCCTCGACGTGCACGACGTCGGGGTCGGTGAACACCCGGATCACCTGGCAGATCGCGTCGCTCTCGCGGATGTTGGCCAGGAACTTGTTGCCCAGCCCCTGCCCCTCGCTGGCGCCGCGCACGATGCCGGCGATGTCGACGAAGGACACCGTGGCAGGGATGACCTTCTGCGAGGAGAACAGCTCCGCCAGCCGCCCCAGCCGGGGGTCGGGCACGCCCACCACGCCGACGTTGGGCTCGATCGTGGCGAAGGGGTAGTTCGCCGCCAGGACGTCGTTCTTGGTCAGCGCGTTGAAGAGCGTGGACTTGCCGACGTTGGGCAGACCGACGATCCCGATGGTGAGACTCACGGGCAGCCAGCCTACGTGGGCGACCGCTCGGCCCGTGGCCTCCACGGAGCCGACGGCGTCCGCCATCGCGAACGCCCGCCGGCCCAGGCGGATGGCACAGCCTGGAGCCGGCAGGGCGTTCCCGGGTGGCGGCGCCGGATCAGGCGGCCAGCGCCGCCTCGATGTCGGCCTCGATCTGCGCCGGCTGCACCGTCGGCTCGTAGCGGCGGACGACCTCGCCGTCCCTGCCGACCAGGAACTTGGTGAAGTTCCACTTCACCTCGTCGGTGCCGATCGCCTCCGGCCGCATCTTCGCGATGTGGTCGTACAGGCCCGGCGCGGTCTCGGCCGAGAAGTCACCGGGGTCGGCCGCGCGCAGGTAGGACCACAACGGGTGGGCGTCCTCGCCGTTGACGTCGACCTTGGCGAAGACCGGGAAGGTCACGCCGTACTGGGTCGAGCAGAACTCCTGGATCTCCTCGTTCGTGCCCGGCTCCTGGCCCATGAACTGGTTGGACGGGAAGCCGAGCACCTCCAGGCCCCGGTCCCGGTAGCGCGTGTACAGCTGCTGCAGACCCTCGTACTGCGGCGTCAGCCCGCACTTGCTGGCGGTGTTGACGACCAGCAGGACCTTTCCCGCGTAGTCGCTGAGGCGCTGGGTGCTGCCGTCGGCGGCGTCGACGGTGAAGTCGTGGGTCTTCATGCGCTGGTCCTCTCGCTGGAGTCGGCTGCAACCGCAAGCCCTACCAGATCCCCGCGTGTTCCTCCCGTTCAGGCGAGTTCCGTGGTCATCCGCACGCGGGTCAGCTCCTCGCCGTCCACGGCCACGGTCTCCACCTCGTCCTCCCGCCAGCCGCGCCGGGCGAACACCGGCGCGGCCCGCCAGGACGCGTGGGTGACCAGCGACCGGATCCCGGCAGCCCGCGCCACGGCCTCGATCTCGGCCAGCAGTGCCCGGGCCACGCCGCGCCCGCCCGCCGCCGGCGCGACGAACAACTGGTCCACCTCCCCCGGGACCAGCCCGTCCACCGCCTCCACCGCCAGCGAGGCGAACCCGGCGACCTCCCCGCCGGCCTCGGCGACGAGGACGACCGTCACCTCGATGTACCGGGCGTGCGCCGCCTCGGTCCGCCGGCGGGCCCACACCGCCCGCTGCGCGGGCGTGTAGTGCCCGGCCGCGGACTGCTCGATCGCCGCCCGGCTCACCGCGGCCAGCACCGCCGCGTCGGCCGGCCGCGCCCGGCGGACGACGACGCTCACCCGCCCGGCCGCGGCAGCAGCCCGCGCTCCACCGCGACCATGACCGCGCGGGTCCGGTCGTCGACCCCGAGCTTGGCGAACAGCCGCAGCAGGTGGGTCTTCACGGTCGCCTCGCCGATGAACAGCTCCCGGCCGATCTCGGCGTTGGTCAGCCCGCGCGCCACCCCGGCCAGCACCTCCAGCTCGCGCGCCGTCGGCTCCTCCACCGCGGGTGCGCGCAGCCGCGACACCAGCCGGGCGGCGACCGGCGGCGCCAGCACCGTCTCCCCGCGGGCGGCGGCGCGGACGGCGTCGGCCAGCTGCGGCAGCGGCGCGTCCTTGAGCAGGTAGCCGGTGGCACCGGCGGCCACCGCGCGGGTGATGTCGGCGTCGGTGTCGTAGGTGGTCAGCACCAGCACCCGGACGGCCGGGTGCGCCGCGGCCAGCCGCTCGATCGCGGTGACGCCGTCCATCCGCGGCATCCGCAGGTCCATGAGGACGACGTCCGGCGCCAGCTCCGCCACGCGGGCCAGGGCCTCGAGCCCGTCGCCGGCCTCCCCCACCACCGTGAGGTCGGGCTGCGCGTCCAGCCAGCCGACCAGCCCGCCGCGCACCACCGGGTGGTCGTCGGCCACGAGCACCCGGATCACGAGCCCGGCACCCGGACGGTCACCCGCGTCCCCTCCCCCGGCGCCGACGCGACGTCCACCTCGCCGCCCACCTGCTCCACCCGCCCGCGCAGGCCCTCCAGCCCCGCGCCGGTGACCGCGGTGGAGTCGAAGCCCACGCCGTCGTCCTCGACGTGCACCGACACCTGCCCGCCGATCCGGGCCACCCGGACCACCACGGCGCTGGCGCCGGCGTGCCGGCGCACGTTGGTCAGCGCCTCCTGCGCCCCGCGCAGCAGCACGACCTCTTCGTCCCGGCGCAGGGCGAGGCCCTCGCCGAGCGCGGCGGTGTCGACCCGCACCGCCAGGCCGGTCTCCCGCGCGAAGCGCCCGGCCAGCCGCTCCAGCGCCTCCACCAGCGTCGACCCGTCCAGCGCCACCGGCCGGAACGCGGCGACCACGGCCCGCGCCTCGGCCAGGTTGTCGCGGGCGACCTCCTCGATGAGCCGCAGCCGGTCGCGGGCGGTGGCCGGGTCCGTCCCGACCTGCGCGGCGGCGCTCTGCGCGAGGACGACGATGCTCGTGTAGCCCTGCGCGAGGGTGTCGTGCACCTCGCGGGCCAGCCGCTCGCGCTCCTCCACCACCCCGCGCTCCCGCTCGGCGGTGGCCAGCTCCGACCGCGTCCGCTCCAGCGACTCGATGAGCTCGGCCCGCTCGGCGCTCTGCTGCAGCACCCGGCTCACCCACAGGCCCAGCGCGAGGCTGAACAGCAGCCCGATCGCCGTCTCCCGCACCGCCTCTCCCGTCGCGCGGCCCGACGTCCCCGCCACCACCGGGCCCACCGCGCTGGAGACGGCGAGCAGGATCGTCCAGACCACCCCGACCCGCGTGCCCTGCACGGCGAACCAGACCTGCGGGTAGGCGAGGAAGAGCAGGAAGAGCAGCGAGGGCGCCAGCCAGCCCAGGAAGCCGAACGCGGTCACCAGCACGGTCAGGTAGACCAGGCTGCGCACCGGCCGGCCGCCGCCGATCGCCGGCCCGCCGGCGAGCGCGTACGCCACGCCGAGGACCGCCAGCACGGCCAGCGCCGGACCCCGGGCGCCGTCGTCGACCGCGTCGCCGGCCAGGGTCGCCAGCACGGCCAGCCCCCACAGCAGGGCCGAGATGACGTGCATCCCCACGACGGTCACCTGCCACCCGCGGGCGGACAGCGGCTCGCCGCCGCCGACCTCCCGCGGGGGGAGGACGGCGGCGGCGAGCCGGCGCGTCCAGGTCATGCGGGGCGCCGCCAGCGGAAGGTCCGGGCGCACAGCACGGCTCCGATGATCACCCATGCGGCCAGCACCGCGGCAGTGGCGCCGTGCTCCCAGCTGCCGGCCGGCTCGACCGCCGCGGCGCCGTCGGGCAGGAACACGGACCGCATGCCCTGCACCATCCACTTCAGCGGCAGCAGCGAGGCCACCTGCTGCATCCAGCCCGGCAGCTCGGAGTAGACGAAGAAGACGCCGGAGAAGAACTGGAGGACGACGGCGGAGGCGGTGATGCCGTTGCCGATGGCGCGGGAGCTGCCCCCGAGCGCGGAGACCGCGATGCCGAGGACGGTGCCGGCCGTCGCACCCAGGACGACGACCCAGCCGAAGGTGACCCAGCGCCCGGCGTCGGTGGGCAGGGAGACGTCGAAGACCGTCGCGGCCACGGTGAGCAGCACGGCCAGCTGCGCCGCCGTGGTGACGAGCACCTGGCCCGCCTTGCCGGCGAAGTAGCCGACGGCCGGGGTGCCCAGGGTCTGCAACCGGGCGAGGTCACCGCGCTCGCGCTCCTCGGCGATGCCCATGCCGACGGCCTGGAAGCTGGTCAGCATGATGCCGGTGGCGGCGATGCCGGCGAAGAAGTACTGCGGGAACGGGACGCCGCTGGGGGTGTCCTGGTCGGCGAAGACCGAGGCGAAGATCAGCAGCATCACCACCGGGTAGGCGAAGGAGAACAGCACCTGCGCGGGGTCGCGCAGGAACAGCCGCAGCTCCAGGCGGGTGCGCGCCAGGCCGATCGCGGTGGCCGACGGCGGGGCGGGCCGGGCGCTGGTCGGGGCGGCCGACGGGGTGGTCGTCGGGGTGGTCATCGGGGGTCTCCCTCGGGGGTCGCGGCGGGGGTCGCGGCGGGGGTCGCAGCGGGGGTCTCGGCGGGGGTCCCGGCCGGGGTCTCGGCCGCGCCGGCGCCGACGAGCTGCAGGTAGACGTCCTCCAGTCCGGGGCGAGTGACGGTCAGGCCGGGCACCTCGCCGGCCGGGTGCGCGGCCAGCAGGTCGCGCAGGACGGCGGCGGGCTCGGGCGTCCGCACCTCGCGGACCGCGTCGCCCTCCCGCCAGCGGACCGTCGCGGTCCGGCGCAGCGCCGCGCCGAGCTCGGCCGGGGGCGCGACCTCGACCAGCCGGCCACCGGCCAGCACCCCGACGCGGTCGGCGAGGTGGGCGGCCTCGTCGAGGTAGTGGGTGGTCAGCAGCACCGTCGTCCCCGCGTCGCGCATGCCCTCGACCAGCGCCCAGAACTGCCGGCGGGCCACCGGGTCCATCCCGGTGGTGGGCTCGTCGAGGAACACCAGCTCGGGCCGGCCCTGGACCCCCAGCGCCACCTCCAGCCTCCGGCGCTGGCCGCCGGAGAGCCGATCGACGCGGCGGCCCGCGGCCTCGGTGAGGCCCACGGCGTCCAGCAGCTCGGCGGTGTCGCGCGGCAGACCGTGGTAGCCCGCGAAGTGGTCGAGGGTCTCGCGCACCGTCAGCGCGTTGCCGGCGCCGGTGGTCTGCCCGACGACGCCGACCCGGTCGCGCCAGGCGCGGCCGGCGGTGGCCGGGTCCTCCCCCAGCACCGCCACCTCTCCGGCGTCCCGGCGGCGCACCCCCTCGAGGACCTCCACCGTGGTCGTCTTGCCCGCGCCGTTGGGCCCCAGCAGGGCGAAGCACTCCCCGCGGTGCACGTCGAGGTCCAGGCCGTCGACCACCGTGCGGCCGCCGTAGCGCTTGACCAGGCCGCGCACCCGCACGGCCGGCTCTCCTCCGGGATGCGCCCGGTCCGCGGGGCGGGGCGCCGTCTGCGTCGTCGTCATGACCACGAGCCTGTCCGGCCGCGGCAGCCGGGGGGACCGCCGAGCCACCGATCCGCCGTCCACCGGTCGGTGGACGGCGGGGGTCCGCCGGCCGGGCGCCCCCTGTTCGGTCGAGCCGTCGAGGAGCGGGCCCCCATCCACCTGTGCGAGGCTCGATCGCGCACCACCTTCTACCGCACAACTGGGGGTCGTCCGTTGTCTGCTGGTACGCGTCGCGTCGGGATCGCCGTCGTCGGGCTGGGAGGGGCGGTCGCCACGACGGCCGTGGCGGGGCTGGAGCTGCTCCGCCAGGGCGCCACCGAACCCGACGGTCTGCCGTTGGCCGGGCTGGACCTCGACGGGGTGCCCGTCGTCGAGGCCACCGGGATGGCCGACTACGCCGACCTGGTCGTGGCCGGCTGGGACCTGGACGGCTCGGACCTGTACAAGGCCGCCGAGCAGCACGCCGTCCTCGACCACCGGCAGCTGGGCCTGGTGGAGCCGGCGCTGTCGCGGGTCACGCCGTGGCCGGCGGCCGGCGACGCCGACTTCTGCCGCAACGTCAGCGGGGGCAACGTGCTGCTGGCCGAGACGCGGCGCGCGCAGGCCGACGCCGTGCGCGCCGACCTCGCCCGGTTCCGCGCCGAGCAGTCCCTCGACGGCCTGGTGCTGGTCAACCTCGCCTCCACCGAGCGCTGGCCCGACCCGGCGGCGCCCGCGCTGCAGAGCGCCGCCGCCTTCGAGGCCGGGCTGGACGCCGACGACCGGTCGATCACCCCGGCCATGGTCTACGCCTACGCCGCGATCACCGAGGGCGTCGGCTACGTGAACTTCACGCCCTCGCTGGCCGCCGACGTCCCCGCGCTCGTGCAGCTGGCCGAGCAGCGCGGCGTGCCGCTCGCCGGCAAGGACGGCAAGACCGGCCAGACGATGATGAAGACGGTGCTCGCGCCGGCCTTCCGCAGCCGGGCGCTGACCGTCGAGGGCTGGTACTCGACCAACATCCTGGGCAACCGCGACGGCCTGGCCCTCGACGACCCGGACTCGCTGAACAGCAAGCTGCAGACCAAGGGCAGCGTGCTGGACTCGATCCTCGGCTACCCGGTCGAGGACCACGTGGTGCGGATCGACTACTACCGGCCGCGCGGCGACCAGAAGGAGGCCTGGGACGCGATCGACCTGGTCGGGTTCCTCGGCCAGCGCATGCAGGTCAAGGTCGACTTCCAGTGCCGCGACTCGATCCTGGCCGCCCCGCTCGCCCTCGAGCTGGCCCGGCTGACCGACCTCGCGCAGCAACGCGGCGAGGGCGGCGTGCAGGAGCAGCTGGGGTAGTTCTTCAAGGCCCCGATGACCCCTGCCGGCGTGGCCGCGGAGCACGCCCTGCACCGGCAGGAGCAGGTGCTGCTCGACTGGCTCGGCGCCGGCGCCCGGTGACCGCCGGGCTGGCCGCGCTCGGCCGGCTGCGGCCGCTGCTGGCCGAGATCGGCGACGCCAAGCGGGTGCGGGTGGCCGCCGCCCCCGGCTCCCTGGCCGAGCAGGCCTTCTCCCGTGCCTGGGGCCGGCTGACCGCCGGCGAGGACGCCGCCGCGGTCGCGCTGTCCGAGACCGCCGCGGCGGTCGCTCGTGCCCGTCTCGCCGGCATCGACGGGGAGGTGCTGCGGACCGCCGGGCTCGACGACCGCGAGGTGCTCGCGGTGCTGCGCCGGTCCTTCGACGAGGTCTCCGGGCCGCTGGACGACGTCCTGCGCGAGCGGCTGCGCGAGGCGCTGCCCACCACGCTGCCCACCCCCGGGGCGCCGGGGCTGGCCGCAGCGCTCAACCGCCAGCCCCGCGCCGGGGCCACCGCGCCCGGCCGGGCCCGCGTGATCGTGGAACCGCCGGAGAGCCACGGCGACCACTGCCTGACCGTGGCCGTCTACGGGGTGCTGGTCGCTCCGGTCGTCGGCGCCGACCCGGTCGTGCCGTTCCTGGTCGGGCTGGCGCACCACCTGCACAACGTCGTCCTGCCCGACGCGGGCTTCGCCGGCGAGGTGCTGCTCGGCGGCGCGCTGCCCCGGGTGCTGGAGACGCTGGAGGCCGCGCAGCTGGACACCCTGCCCGCGCCGCTGGCCGGGCGGCTGCGCTCGGTGCTGGGCCTGCGCGCCGACGCCGCCGCACCGGAGTCGCAGGCCTTCCACGCCGCCGACGTCCTCGACCGGGTGCTGCAGGTGCACCACCACGCCTGCGCGGCGGCGTTCACCGCGGAGCAGGCCCTCGACGACCTCGAGCTGGTGCACGCCGGGCCGGTGCAGTCGTTCCACCTCGACGTGCTGGCGGCGGCCGGGCTGTGACGCGGTGACCCGCACGGCGCTCGACGTGCCCGTCGTCGACGGCATCCCCTTCGCCCGCGCCGGCCGCGACGACCTGCGCGCCGAGGTGACCGGCCTGCTGGCGCACGGGGAGCTCGACCGGGCCCGCGTGCTGCTGCTCGCCGACGCCGACGACTGGTGGACCGAGCCGGCCCCGCCGCCGGAGCAGCTGGCCCGGGTGCCGGCCGCGCGCACGCTGCGCGAGGCGATGGCGCTGCTCGGGATGGGGCGGGTGGCCGACTACTTCGCCCACCGGTGGTCCGATCCCACGCACCTGGCCGGGCTGGCGCTGCTGCAGGCGCACTGGCCCGGCGGGGCCCCGGTGGTCGACGTCGCCTGCGGGATCGGCGCGCACCTGCGCGAGCTGGCCCGCCGCGGTGTGGCCGACCTGCTCGGCGTCGACGTCGTGTGGGCGAAGCTCTGGCTGGCCCGCCGGTTCGTCTGCCCGTCGGCCCGCTACGTGTGCGCCGACCTCACCGCGGCTCCCCCGTTCGCCGTCGGCGGGCCGGCCTACGTGATGTGCCACGACGCCTTCTACTTCCTGCGCGACAAGCCGGCGGCGGCCGCGGCGATACACGCGCTGGCGGGGCCGGGCGGCACCGTCGTCGTCGGGCACGCCCACGTGGCCGACCCGCACGGCGCGCCGCTGACACCGGAGGGCTACGCCGCGGTGCTGGGCGCGGGCCTGCTCTACGACGACGCGGAGCTCACCGCCGCCCTGCTGGCCGGCCGCCCACCGCGGCCGGCGCCCGCCGCCGACCTGCACGCCAGCGAGGCCGTCGCGCTGGTGGCCGGGGCCGTGCCCGGCCCGGCGCGCGCGGACCTCGGCGAACCCCTGCCCCCGCTGCGCCCCAACCCGCTCTACCGGGACGGCGTCCTCACCTGGCCCAGCGAGCGCTACGCCGCCGAGTACGGGCCGCGGTCGGCGTACCTGCCGCCGCGCTGGCCCGACCCGCTGCCCGCCGACGCCGCCCGGCGGCGCCTGCTCGTCGACCTGCCGGAGGCCTGGTGACCCCGCGCGGAGGCTCGGTGACCCCGCGCGGAGGCTCGGCGACCCCGCCGAGATCTGCACACTCGTCGCCATCAGGGCCTGATGGCGACGAGTGTGCAGATCTCGTCGAGGGAGACGGGGTCGGAACCGTCGGCTGGGGGATCGCCGGGTGCGGGTGGGTCGCGCGCGACCACGCGCTGCCGGCGCTGCTGGCCGCTCCGGGCGCCCGCGTCGTCGCCCTCCACGACCGCGATCCGGCCGCCCTCGCGCGGGTGCCCCCGACCGGCGCCGCGGCGACCCCCGACCTGGGCGCCTTCCTCGCCACCCCCGGCCTGGACGCCGTCTACGTCGCGGTGCCGAACGCCGCCCACCGCGCGGTGGTCGAGTCGGTGGCGGCGGCCGGGAAGGCGGTGCTGTGCGAGAAGCCGCTGGCCGCCGACGTCGCCGACGCCGAGGCCCTCGTCGCCGCGGCCGGCCGCGCCGGCGTGCTGCTGGGCACCGCGTTCGACCAGCGCTGGCACCCGGCGCACGTGCGGCTGCGCGAGCTGCTGCCCGAGCTCGGCACGGTCACCGCCGTCCGGGTCGTCTACTGCTGCTGGCTGCCCGCCGACTGGACGCCGGACGGGCGCCCGCACGACAACTGGCGGGTCGACCCGGCCCGGGCCGGTGGCGGCGCGGCGATCGACCTCGCCCCGCACGGCCTGGACCTGGCCGGGGTGCTGCTCGGCGAGGACGTCGTCGAGCTGACCGCCACCCTGCAGTCCCGGGTGCACGGCTACGGGGTGGACGACGGCGCCCTGCTCGCCGGGCGCACCGCCGGCGGCGTCCTCGTCGACCTGCACGTCGCCTACAACACCCCCGACGTGCTCCCCCGCCGCCGGCTGGAGGTGGTCGGCACGCGGGGGCTGGCGGTCGCCGTCGACACGATGGGCCAGGCCGCCGGGGGCACGCTCACGCTGTACCGGCCCGACCCCGTCGACGTCCCGTTCGGCGGCGAGACCCCCTTCGCCGCCCAGTTCGCCGCGTTCGGCGCCGCGGTGGCCGGCCACGCCGCGTGGCCCCACCCGGCGGCCCGCGACCTGGCGCTGCACCGGCTGCTGGTCGAGGCCCTCCGCCGTGCATCCGCCGACCCCATCCCGGAGAGGACGCCGTGACCGCGACCAACCCCTACCGCGGCCTGCTGCCCGACCTGCCCGCCTACGCCTGCACCAACTGCGGGCACTGGCAGCGCTGGCCGGCGCCGGGCCCGCTGACCTGCCCGGTGTGCGCCGACGTGCGCAACGCCCTGCCCCAGCACGGGTTCGAGTTCGTGACCGAGAAACAGGCCGGGGAGCTGGTCACCGGGCACTGGCGGCCGGCCCCGGTGGACGGCGTCACCGCGTTCGGCACCTCGCCGCGGTTCGGGCTCGACAGCGTCGGCTGGGTGATCGAGACCGACGCCGGCCTGGTCGGCTTCGAGTGCGCGCCCTTCTACACCGACGGCATGCTCGCCGAGCTGCGCCGGATGGCCGCGGAGAAGGGCGGCTTCGACGTCCTGGGCGCCAGCCACGTGCACGGCTACGGCGCGCTGTGGCAGCTGCAGCGGGAGCTGGAGCCGCGGGTGGTGTGCGTCGGCGTCCGGGACCTGGAGTGGACCAAGGCCTTCCGGGTCACCTGGCCCGCCGACGACGTGCTCGAGCTGGCCCCGGACCTGACGCTGCACCGCACCGGCGGGCACTTCCCCGGCCACTCGGTGCTGCACGACCGCCGCCGCGGCGTCCTCTTCTGCGGGGACTCCCTCAAGGTGGACCTCGACGCCGACGGCGCCCCGGTCGCGCTGAGCGCGCACAAGGCCTTCCACGCGCAGATCCCGCTCTCCCACGGCGAGCTGCGCGACTACCTGGCGGTGATCGGCGCGCTGGAGTTCGGCACGGTCGCGACGCCGTTCGAGATGGTCCCCGGAATCACCACCGACCACGTCGTCCACCTGGTGCAGCGGCTGCTGGCCGCGCCGCCGGACGCCTCCCCCGTCGCGCTGGCCGAGCTGTGACGGCAACCGTGGCGACGCCGTCGCAGCGCTACCGGGACTCGTTCCCGGTCCCGGTCGAGGAGTTCGCGATCGAGGGGCTGGACGTGCTCGACGTGCCGCTGCACAGCGCCGTCCTCCCGACCACGCCCGGGCACCCCGGCGGCAGCGGGCTGGGCTACGGCGCCACCCGCGAGGAGGCCCGCACCGGCGCGCTCGGCGAGATGGCGGAGATGGCGCTGTCGGTCCGGGCGCACGAGCACGTGCGGCGGACGGAGGCCTCCTACGCCGAGCTGGTCCGCCGGGAGGGCGCCGATCGGGTGGCCGACCCGCGCACGCTGTGCCTGGAGGCCGGCAGCGACTACGACGACGACCGGCCGCTGCAGTGGCTGCCGATGACCCGGTTGCGCGACGGCGAGCGGGTGCTCGTGCCCGCCGAGCTGGTCGCCTCCGCGCCGCAGGACCTGCCCGGGGCCGCGCCTCCGGGCGGCTGGCTCACCACGGTGATCACCAACGGGCAGGGCGCGGCGTTCGACGCCGACCGCGCGGTCACCCACGCGCTGCTCGAGGTGCTGCAGCGCGACGGCAACGCGACCGCCTTCCGCGCCATGGACCGCGGCATCGTGCTCGACCTGTCCGGCCTGCGCGACCCCGACGCGCTCGCGCTGCTCGACCGGCTCGACGCCGCCGGCATCGACGTCATGGTGAAGCTGGCGAGCACGGCGTTCGGCGTCGTGGACGTGTACGCGGTCGGCTGCTCGCGCAACGGCTCGGAGCCGGTGCCGGTCATGGCCACCGCGTGCGGGGAGGCCGCGCACCCCGACCGCGACACCGCCGTCCGCAAGGCGCTGCACGAGTTCGCCTCCGCGCGCAGCCGCAAGGCGTTCATGCACGGGCCGTACGAGGCGGTCCTGCCCGCGACGCCGCCGGGCTACCTGGACTCGTGGCGCACGGGACACCCGCCCGAGCGGCTGGTGGAGGAGGACCGCGCGCTGGAGGCGATGCTGGCGTGGACCCGGAGGGGCACCGCCGCGCTGACCGACCTCCTGCGCGGCACCGTGCTCGCCTCCCGGCAGACCGCGCGGCTGGCCGACCTGCCGCGCTACGACGGGGACGACCTGCACGGGCACGTGACCGGGGCGGTGCAGGACGCCGGCTTCGACGTGCTGGTCGACCTGCAGCCCTCGGCCGGCGAGGCGGTCGCGGCGAAGGTGCTGGTGCCCGGCCTGGAGGTGGAGACGATGTCCTACGGCCGGATCGGCGAGCGCGGCGTGCGCCGGCTGCTCGACCGGGGCGAGCCGCTCGTCTCCGTCGGCGCCGATCCCGGCGGCTGGGCCCGGGTGCACCTGACCGCCGCGGCGCAGGAACGGCTGGGCGGGCCGGCCTGGTTCGACCGCGCCGGTGCCGACCGGCGGGTGGGCGCGCTGTACCCGCTGTACCGGGAGCCGGGACGGCACGCGGTCGCGGAGGTCCTGGCGCGATGAGCCTCCGGTACGCCTACAACACCAACGGGCTGACCTCGCACCGGCTGTCCGACGCGCTGCCGTTCCTGGCCGACTGCGGCTACGCGGGGGTGGCGCTGACCCTCGACGTCGTCCACCTCGACCCGTTCGCGCCGGACGCCTTCGCGCAGGCCGAGCGGGTGCGGGCACGCTGCGACGAGCTGGGCCTGGGCGTGGTCGTGGAGACCGGCGCGCGGTACCTGCTCGAGCCGCGGGTCAAGCACGAGCCGACCCTGGTCACCGCCTCGGCGGAGGGCCGGGAGCGCCGGCTGGCCTACCTGGAGCTGGCCTGCGACCTCGCCGAGGTGCTCGGCGCGGAGGCCGTGAGCTTCTGGGCGGGGGTGCCGAAGCCGGGGGTCGACCGGGGCGAGGCGTGGGGCTGGGTGGTGGACGGCGTGCGCGCGCTGGTCGACAGCTCCGGCGGCCGGGGCTTCGCGCTCGCCGTCGAGCCCGAGCCGGGGATGCTGGTCGAGGACTGCGACGACTGGGCGCGGCTGGCCGCCGAGGTCCCCGGCATCACGCTGGCGCTGGACACCGGCCACTGCGTCGTCTCCGGCGCCTACGAGCCGCAGGAGGCGGTGGCGGCCTTCGCGCCGCACCTGGGCACCGTCGCCGTCGAGGGCATGCGCCGCGGCGTGCACGACCACCTGCCGCTGGACGAGGGGGACGTCGACCTGCCCGCGGTGCTGCGGGCGCTGCGGGAGGCCGCCTTCGACCGGCTGGTCACCCTCGAACTCTCCCGCGACGGGCACCGCGCGCACGAGATGGTGCCGCGGGCGATGGCGACGCTGCGTTCCGCCGAGGAGGCGACGTGAGGATCTGCTTCGTCAGCCGGCGCTACTGGCCGGCGGTCAGCGGGATGAGCGTGTACGCGGAGAACCTGCTGCGCGAGCTCGTCGCGCTCGGCCACGAGGTGACGCTGGTCGGCCAGTACCGGGACGACGAGGCGGGCACCCGCGTCTACGGCGGCGGCCCGCCCCCGCCCGAGCGGGTGCCCGCCGGCGTCGAGGTGGTGGCGCTGCCCAGCCGCGGCGAGACCGTCGTCCCCGCCGACTGGGAGGGCGACATCGCCGAGATCGTGCGCACCGTCGTCGGGCTGCACGAGCGGCGCCCGTTCGACGTGCTGCACGCCCAGTACGGGTACCCGCCCGGCCTGGCCGTGCTCGAGGCCGCGCGCCGCACCGGGCTGCCGAGCGTGGTGAGCATCCAGGGCGGCGACGGGCACTGGGTGGGCGCCTGCTGCACCACGCACGCCGAGGCGATGCGCGCCGTCGTCGACCGGTCGGGGGCGGTGCTCATCGGCAGCGCCAGCTTCCGCGACGAGGTGGTCGCCAACCTGGGCAGCGACCCGGCGCGCTTCCGGATCGTCCCCGGCGCCACCGACACCCGCCGGTTCACCCCGGCCGAGCGGCCGCTCGGGACCCTGCAGGACCCGCCGGTGCTGCTCTTCCACGGCCGGGTCGATCGCCGCAAGGGCGTGCTCGACCTGCTGGAGGCGCTGCCCGACGGCGTCCGCCTGGTCGTCTCCGGCATCGGCCCGGACCTCGACGAGGCGAGGGCACGTGCCGACGACCGGACGACGTTCCTGGGCTACGTGCCCCCCGACGAGGCGCCGGCGGTCTACCGGAGCGCCGACGTCTTCGTCAGCCCGACCTACAGCGAGGGCTTCAGCAACACCCTGCTCGAGGCGATGGCCAGCGGGCTGCCCACGGTGAGCACGGACAGCGTCGGGGTCGTGGACTGCCTGCGGCACGAGGAGAACGGGCTGCTGCACGAGCCGGGCGACGTGGCCGGCCTGCGCGAGGCGCTGGACCGGCTGCTCGGCGACGCGGCGCTGCGGGCGCGGCTGGCGACGACGGCGCTGGAGGAGGTGCGCCGGCTGTACTCCTGGCCGGTGCTGGCCCGGTCGGTCGACGCCGTCTACACCGAGCTGGCCGGCACCGCACCGGACCTCGACTGGTCGATGCCCTCCGGGGTCGACCTCTCCTGCCGGTTCCGGTCGGCGGCGCACCTCCTCTGATGCGGGTCCTGGCGGTCAGCCCGCACCTGGACGACGCCGCGTTCTCCGCCGGCGGCACGCTCGCCGCGCTGGCCGGCGCCGGGCACGAGGTCACGGTGGTCACCTGCTTCACCGCGACCGTGCCCGATCCCACCGGCTTCGCGCTGGCCTGCCAGCTGGACAAGGGCCTGCCCGTCGACGCCGACTACATGGCGCTGCGCCGGGCCGAGGACGCCGCGGCGACGGCCGTGCTGGGTGCGACGCCGGTGCACCTGCCGCTGCCGGAGGCGCCGCACCGCGGGTACGACAGCGCGCCGGACCTCTTCGCCGGGGTGCACGACGGCGACGACGTGTGGCGCGCCGTCGTCGACGCGCTGCGGGCCCTCGACGCCGACCTCTGGCTGGCTCCGCAGGCCCTGGGCGGGCACGTCGACCACCTGCAGGTGCTGCGCGCGGTCGCCGCCCTCGACCGGCCGACCCTGTGGTGGCGGGACAGCCCGTACGTGCTGCGCGACCCGGCCGCCGTCCCCGGGGCGGGCCTGCCCGGCGGGCTGGCGCCGCTGCGCCTGCCGCAGGACCTCGACCGGCGCGCCGAGGCGTGCGCCTGCTACGCCACCCAGCTCGGCTTCCAGTTCGGCGGGGCGGACGGCATGCGGACGGCGCTGGCGGGCCTGCCCGAGGTCCTCCTCGCCGGCGACCGGGCTCGCGCGCTGCTGGGCTGACGCGAGGGCACTCCTGCGGTGTTCCCCGCGCTCGTGCGGTGCAGCAGCACCGCGGGAGCACGAGCAACACCGCAGGAGCGACCGCCGTCAGGCCGGGGCGGCCGCGCCCGTGACGTCGGGGACGGCCGCGCCCGTGGTGAGCACGACGGTCGCCCGGCCGGCCTCGACCGCCTGCAACGTGCGGAGCTGGAGCAGCGCGGGCTGCTCGGCGACCATCCGGGCGGCGTTGGCCATCGCGCGGGTGGCCGCGACCTCTGCGCGCGCCCGCTCCAGCGCCGCCTGGCCCGAGGCGCGGGCCGTGGCGACCTCGGCCGCGGCGTGCCGCAGCTCGGCCGGGACCATCACGTCGCGCAGCCAGACCCGCTCGACCTCGACGCCGACGGCCTCGGGCTCGGCACCCACCCGCTCCCGCACGTCGCCGGCGAGGTCCGCCCGCGCGGCGAGCAGCTCGTCGAGGGTGCGGGCGGCGACCGCCTCGCGCAGCGCCACCTGGACGGCGGTGTAGACCAGCGCGTCGGCGTCCTCGACCGCCTCGTGCCACCGCCGCGCGTCCGCCGTCCGGCACACGGCGGTCAGGCTGACCCGGACCGCCAGGCCGTCGGCGGTGAGCACCTCCTGGCCGGGGACGGCGAGCAGCCGCGGGCGGACGGCGACGCGGACGAACCGCTGCCTCCGGCGCGACCGCCGGTGCCGGCCGGCACCCAGCGACTCGGCGAACCGCCCGTCGCGGTACACCAGCACCCGCTCCCACTCCTGCACGACGACCTTCACGTCCCCTGCCCTCCTCCCGTCGGTCCCGGTCGCGCCCGCACGCGGAACCGCCCGGCGCCCGGCCGGGCCCCCGGCGGGGAGCGCACGGGACGCTGCAGACCGCGAGGAGCCGGGATGGCCGGGCGCCGGACGGCGTCGGGAGTCGAACCCGTGCGTCCGGAGCGCAGTGCCCATACAAGGCGTCCGCGGCCGATGCGCAGGACCCGCGGCGGCGATGCCGCCCGGCTGCTGACCACGGACCGCGACAGCGTGCCAGGCCGACGCCTCCGGCGCCTCCGATTTCCCGGCCCGCTCAGCGGGACAGCGCCTGCCAGCGGCGGACGGCGAGCGGAGCGAACACGGCGGTGAGCAGGACCGGCCAGGCGACGGCGAGCACGGCCGCGTGCTCGGTGGCCCAGCCGCCGCCGGCGCCGACCGGGCCGCCGAACAGCTCCCGGACGGCGGTGACCGTGGCCGCGAGCGGGTTCCACTCGGCGACCGTCGCCAGCCAGCCGGGCATGGTCGACGTCGCCACGAACGCGTTGGACAGGAAGGCGAAGGGCCAGACCAGGATCTGCACCGCCACGACCGAGGCCGGGTCCCGCACCAGCAGCCCCAGGTACACGCCGATCCAGAGGAAGGCCAGCCGCAGCAGGAGCAGCAGCCCGAACGCGGCGACGGCGGGGGCGGCCGCGCCGGGCCGCCAGCCGACCGCGACGCCGGCCAGCGCGAGCACCGCCAGCCCGAGCGCCGACGCACCCAGGTCGGCCAGGCAGCGCCCGGCCACGACCGCCGACGGCGCCATCGGAATCGACCGGAACCGGTCGGTGATCCCGCGCCCGGCGTCGGTGGCGACGGCCGTCATCGTCGCCTCGAGGCCGAAGACGACGGCCAGCCCGAGGATCCCCGGCACGAGGAAGTCGCGGTACTCCCCGCCCCCGGGCACCGCCATCCCGCCGCCGAGCAGGTACAGGAACATCACGAGCACCAGCACCGGGAACAGCAGCGGAACCAGCAGCGCGCCCGGCTGCCGCCGCCAGTGCGCGACGTCCCGGCCGGCGACGGCGACCGCGTCGGTCACCGCCCACCGCAGGCGCTCCACCCGGCCCTCCGCGGCAGGGGGGACCGCGGCAGGGGGGACCGCGGCCGTCACGCCGGCACCTCCGCCCGCTCCTCGGTGCGCCCGGTGATGCGCAGGTAGGCCTCGTCGAGGGTGGCCGGCCGCAGCAGGACGTCGTCCACGGCGATACCGGCGTCCTCGAGCGCCCGCACCACGGCACCCACCACGCCGGGCCGCCGCGCCACGGGCACGGTCACCCGGCTGCCGGGGACCGGCGGCTGCGCGGGCGCCGGCCCGGCCGCGACCCGGGCGGCGAGGCCGGCTGCCTCGGCCGCCCGCGCCGGGTCGCCGACCACGAGCTCCAGCCGGTCACCGCCGACCGCGGCGGTCAGCTCGCGGGGCGTGCCGCGGGCGGCCACCCGGCCGCCGTCGAGCACGCAGACGTCGCCGGCGAGCTGCTCGGCCTCGTCGAGGTACTGGGTGGTCAGCAGGACGGTGGTCCCGCCGGCGACCAGGGTCCGCACCGCCTCCCAGACGTCCCGGCGGCCGGCCGGGTCCAGGCCGGTGGTCGGCTCGTCGAGGAACAGCACCTGCGGGGCGAGCACGAGCCCGGCAGCGATGTCGAGCCGCCGGCGCATGCCGCCGGAGAAGTCGCGCACCGGCTTCGCGCCGGTGCCGGGGAGACCGACCAGCTCGAGCAGCTCGTCGGCCCGGCGCCGGGCCGCGCGCCGGCCGAGGTGGTGCAGGCGGGCGAAGAGCGCGAGGTTCTGCCGGGCTCCGAGCACCTCGTCGACCGCGGGCTGCTGGCCGACCAGGCCGATCCGCCGGCGGACCTCGCGCGGCTGCGTCACCACGTCGGCGCCGGCCACCCGGACCCGGCGGGCGTCCGGACGGGTCAGGGTCGCGAGGACGCACCGTCGTCGTCTTCCCCGCACCGTTGGGTCCGAGCAGGGCGCAGACCGTGCCGCGCGCGACCGCCAGGTCGATCCCGTCGAGCACCGCCGTCCTGCCGTAGCTCTTGCGCAGGCCCACCACCTCGAGCACCGGGGACATCGCACCTCCGTACGCCGTACGCCAATCCGAGGCATGCGACCATACGCCGTACGGAGTTTCGTTCGCCAGGCCGTGCGGGAGGCTGGTCGCATGACGACGGGAGGCGGCGGCGGGGACATCGCCGCGACCATGGCCCTGCTCTGGCGGCAGCCGCCGAGCGGTCCGCGGCGCGGACCGCAACCGCGGCTGGACCTCGACGGGATCATCGCCGCCGCCGTGCGGCTCGCCGACGCCGACGGGCTGGCCGCGCTCTCCATGCGCCGGGTCGCCACCGAGCTGGGCGTGGGCGCGATGAGCCTGTACACCCACGTCCCCGGCAAGGGCGAGCTCGTCGCGCTCATGTACGACGCGGTCCTCGGCGAGCTGTACGCCACCCCGCCCGCCGGCACCTGGCGCGAGCGGCTGACCGCGGTGGCCCGCGAGAACTGGGACCTGTTCGTCCGCCACCCCTGGGCCGCGCACGTGGGCACCGGGCGGCCGATCCTGGGCCCCAACCTGATGCGCAAGTACGACCTGGAGCTCGCCGCCGTCGACGGGCTGGGCCTCGGCGAGGTCGAGATGGAACTGGTGGTCATGACGGTCGGCGGCTTCGTCCGCGGCACCGTGACCGGGCTGCACGAGAAGTCGGCCGCCGAGCGCGAGAGCGGCCTGACCGAGCTCGAGTGGTGGCGGGCGACCGAGCCGCACGTCGAGCGCGTGTTCGACGCCGCGCGCTACCCGACCGCGGCGCGGGTGGGACCGGTCGCCGGGCCGGAGCTGGGCGGCTACCCGGCCGAGCGGGCGTTCGAGTTCGGCCTCGAGCGGGTGCTCGACGGGATCGCCGCGCTGCTCGACCGCTGACCCCTCCACCTCCTCCTCCGCCGAAGTGGCCACTTCGGCGGACCACGGCGGCGTCCGATTCCCGCCGGTGGACGTCGCTCCCGGCTGGCAGGCTGGATCCCGTGACCGCCTCCCTGGACCACGAGCGGTGCTACCGCGCGGTGGCCGGCCGCGACGCCCGCTTCGACGGGTGGTTCTTCACCGCGGTCCGCACGACCGGCATCTACTGCCGCCCCTCCTGCCCCGCGCGGACCCCGCTGGCGGCCAACGTCTCCTTCTTCGCCACGGCCGCCGGGGCGCAGTCCGCCGGTTACCGGGCGTGCCGGCGCTGCCGCCCCGACGCGGTGCCCGGTTCCCCCGACTGGGACGCCCGCGCCGACGTCGTCGCCCGCGCGATGCGGCTGATCGCCGACGGCGAAGTGGAGCGCTCCGGCGTCCCCGGGCTGGCCGCGCGCCTGGGCTACTCCGAGCGGCAGCTGCACCGGCACCTGGTCGGCGAGCTCGGGGTCGGCGCGCTGGCGCTGGCCCGCGCGCAGCGGGCGCAGACCGCCCGCGTGCTGCTGGAGACCACGGCGCTGCCGGTCGCCGACGTGGCCTTCGCCGCGGGCTTCGCCAGCATCCGGCAGTTCAACGACACGGTCCGCGAGATCTTCGCGGCCACGCCGACCGAGCTGCGCCGCCGCCGTGCCGGGGCCGAGGCCGGCGCCCCGGGCGAGCTGACCGTGCGGCTGGCCGCCCGGCCGCCGTTCGCGGCCGGCGAGGTGCTGCTGTTCCTGGGCGCGCACGCGGTGCCGGGTCTCGAGGAGTGGGACGGGACGACGTTCTCCCGGGTGCTCGACCTCCCGCACGGCCCGGCCGTGGTGCACCTGTCCCCCGCCGGCGACTCCGCGGTGACCGCCCGGCTGCGGCTCGCGCGGCTGCGCGACCTCGGCGCCGCGGTGGCCCGCTGCCGCCGGCTGCTCGACCTCGACGCCGACCCGACGGCGGTCGACGACGTGCTCGGCGCCGACCCGGCCCTGGCGCCGCTGGTCGCCGCGGCTCCCGGCCGGCGGGTACCGGCCTCCCCCGACGCCGCCGAGCTCGCCGTCCGCGCGGTGCTCGGCCAGCAGGTGTCGGTCGCCGGCGCCCGCACCCTGACCGCGCGGCTGCTCCCCCACGGGACGCCGCTGCCCGAGCCGGTGGGCACGCTGACCCACGCCTTCCCCCGGCCCGAGGCGCTGGTCGGCGCCGACCTCTCCACGGTCGGCCTGACCGGGGCCCGGCGGCGCACGGTCGGCGCACTCGCCGCGGCGCTGGCCGCCGGCGACGTCGTCCTCGACCCGGGTGCCGACCGCGAGGAGGCGGCCCGCTCGCTGCTCGCCGTCCCCGGGATCGGCCCGTGGACGGCGGCGCTGGTCGGCCTGCGCGGCCTGGCCGACCCCGACGTCTGGCTGCCCGGCGACCTCGCCCTGCGCCGGTCGCTGGCCGCGCTCGGCAGTTCGGACGCCGACGCGGCCACCCGCTGGCGGCCCTGGCGCTCCTACGCCGTGCTGCACCTGTGGGCGCTCGCCGTGCCCTCGCTGTTCACCCGCCCCCTGCCCGTCACCCCCGACCGGAGCGCCTCGTGACCCCCACCCACCCCGCCGCCGTGACCCCCACCCACCCCGCCGCCGTGACCCCCACCCACCCCGCCGCCGTGGTCCCCACCCACCCCGCCGCCGTGACCCCCGCCCGCTACGCCACCGTCCCCACTCCCCCGGGTCCGTTCACCGTCGTCGTCACCGAGGACGCCGACGGCGCCGACGTCGTGCTGGCCGGCGGCTGGACCGACGACGTCGGCGACCTGCTGCCCGTGGTGCACCGCTCGCTGCGCCCGGAGGCCGTCGCGCTCTCCCCCGGTCTGCCCGTGCTGGAGGTCGTGGAGGCCTTCCACTCCGGCGAGGTCGGCGCGATCGACGACGTCGTCGTCCGGCAGCGGTCGGGGCCGTTCCTCACCGAGGCGTGGGCGGTGCTGCGCACGGTGCCCGCCGGGCGGCCCGACACCTACGCCGCCTTCGCCGCCCGCTGCGGCCGGCCGTCCGCGGTCCGGGCCGCCGCGAACGCCTGCGCCCGGAACGCCGCCGCGCTGTTCGTGCCGTGCCACCGGGTGCTCGGCTCCGACGGCGGCCTCGGCGGCTTCCGCTGGGGCACCGGCGTCAAGCGCTGGCTGCTCGACCACGAGGCCGAGCACGCCGCCGTCCCCGCCTGACAGTGAGGATGTGGGCGAGCCCCGCAGCGGTCGTTCCTGACCCTTCGCCTGACTGACCTCGGGTCTTCAACGGGATCTGTCGGTTCGGTCCG
>NZ_JBJNRJ010000062.1:0-28484 GCF_046233715.1 Trujillonella humicola
GCGCTGCCTCAAGCGCTACGTCGTCCGAGAAGTCCACACCGCCCTGCTCGCCGACTTCGAACAACTCACCACAGCCGCTTGACGTCGATAGGAGCATCCAGCGGCGGAGCAGTTCACCCACCCGTGACCCTTGGCACGCAGGGCAGGCTGGGCTAACTTAGGCGTGCCTTCCCGCCGTACCTCCTGGAGCGCGCCCGTGTTCGTCTGCATCTGCTTCGCCGTCACCGAGGTCGAGCTGACCGGCGTCCTCGCCGCGGGCGCGCGCAGCGAGGAGGAGGTCGGCGACGCGTGCGGCGCGGGCACCGGGTGCGGCAGCTGCCTCGACCGGATCTGCGACCGGATCAGCGCGGTGGACCCCCTGCACGGTCTCGCCGCGGCTGCCGAAGCCGCCTGACCCCGGGGCAAAACCGCAGGTGAGGCTAGCCATGGCAAGGGTGACCTGAAGAGGTGGGACCCCCACGGCTCCGGCTAGCCTCGTGGCAGCCGGACCCCAGGGAGGACCCCATGCAAGGCGATGCGCGCGTCATCCAGATGCTCAACGAGCAGCTCACCAGCGAGCTGACGGCGATCAACCAGTACTTCCTGCACGCCAAGATGCAGGAGAACTGGGGCTACAACAAGCTCGCCGCCTACACCCGCAAGGAATCCATCGAGGAGATGGTCCACGCGGAGCGGATCACCGAGCGCATCCTGTTCCTCGAGGGCCTGCCGAACTACCAGAAGCTGCTCGCCCTGCGGATCGGGCAGACCGTGCGCGAGCAGTTCGAGGCCGACATGGCCATCGAGCTCGAGGTCGTCGAGCGGCTGCGGCCCGCCGCGGCGTACTGCGACGAGGTCGGCGACCGGGTCAGCAAGAACCTCTTCGAGGAGATCCTCGCCAACGAGGAGGAGCACATCGACTACCTCGAGACGCAGCTGCACCTGATGGACACCATCGGCGAGCAGCTGTACCTCGCGGGCCAGATCGACCACCCGACCACCGGCAACGGCTGACCGGGCCCCGGCCGGCCGCTGCGGGCCCGCATCCCGACAGGGGTGCGGGCCCGTCGCCGTCTGCGAGGACCGCGAGCAGCACGGGCACCGGCCTCCGCGTGACCGGAGCGGGTGTGCAGACGTCCACCGCATGCGCGACGGATGACGTGGAGGTGTGCACAGCAGCCCCGGCGCCCGAGGCCTCCCTCCGTGCGCCACACCGGGACGTCCACGCGGTGGTCGGGGAAGAGGACGATCCCCGGCCGCGGGTCCGGAGCCTCGTCCACGCCGACGGTGTGCGCCTCGGTCCTGACGGTGGCGTCACCCCGGCCGCGGTGAGGTGCGTGCCTCGTGGGTCCTGGGCCGACGACCCGCCACCGCTGCACACCACCGGACGGTCGAGCGGTCAGCGGCCGATCAGCCCCGCGACCACCTTCGCGGCGTGCTCCACGGCGTCGCGGTCGACGTCGAGGTGGGTGACCAGCCGCAGCCGCCGCGGGCCCACCTGCGAGACGAGGACGCCCTCGGCCTTGGCCGCCTCGGCGACCACGGGCGCCGCGACGTCCTCCACGGCGACGATGTTGGTCTCCACCCGGGCCGGGTCGATGCCGAGCCGCTCGGCGAGCAGCCGCGCGTGCTCGTGATCGGTGGCGAGCCGGTCGACGTGGTGGTCCAGCGCGTACAGGCCCGCCGCGGCGAGGACGCCGGCCTGGCGCATGCCGCCGCCGAGCCGCTTGCGCCACAGCCGGCCGGCGGCGATCCGCTCGGCCGAGCCCACCAGGACCGACCCGACCGGCGCGCCCAGCCCCTTGGACAGGCAGATCGAGGCCGTGTCGGCCAGCCGCCCGTAGCCGGCCATCGGCACCCCCGAGGCGGCCGAGGCGTTGAACAGCCGCGCCCCGTCGAGGTGGACGGCGACGTCGTGGTCCCGCGACCAGGCGAACAGCTGCTCGAGCTGGTCCAGGGGCTGCACCAGGCCGCCGCCGCGGTTGTGCGTGTTCTCCACCGCGATGGCCGCCGTCGCGGTCAGGTGCCAGTCGTCCCGGCCCCGGACCTGCTCGACGAGCTGCGCGGCGTCCAGCCGTCCGGTCCGCCCCCCGGCCCCCGAGACCACGGTGCGGGTGGAGATGCCGAACACGGCCGCCGCGGCCCCCATCTCGTAGGTGACGACGTGGGCGTCGGCGTCGCAGAGGACCTCCTGGCCCGGCTCGCAGACCAGGCGCATGCCGATCTGGTTGCCCATGGTCCCGGAGGGGACGAACAGCGCCGCCTCGTGACCCATGAGGGCGGCGGTCCGCTCCTCGAGGGCACGGACCGACGGGTCCTCGCCGTAGACGTCGTCGCCGACCTCGGCCTCGGCCATGGCCCGGCGCATGCCGGGCGTCGGCCGGGTGACGGTGTCCGAGCGGAGGTCGACGAGCGGGCCGGCCACCCTCAGCCGCGCAGCATCTCGGCGACGAGGAACGCGAGCTCCAGCGACTGGCCGGTGTTCAGCCGCGGGTCGCAGGCGGTCTCGTACCGGCTGTTGAGGTCCTCGTCGCTGATCTCCATGGCTCCGCCGAGGCACTCGGTGACGTCCTCGCCGGTGAGCTCGACGTGGATGCCGCCGGGCCAGGTGCCCAGCGCCCGGTGCACGTCGAAGAACCCGAGGACCTCGTCGACCACCCGGTCGAAGTGCCGGGTCTTGTACCCGGTCGAGGACTCGTGGGTGTTGCCGTGCATCGGGTCGCACTGCCAGACGACGGAGTGCCCGCTGGCGGTGACCTTCTCCACGATGGGCGGCAGCACGTCGCGGACCTTGCCGTTGCCCATCCGGCTGATCAGGGTGAGCCGGCCGGGGATGCCGTCGGGGTCGAGCCGCTCGACGAGGTCGACGGCCTGCTCGGGCGTCGTCGTCGGGCCGATCTTCACGCCGATCGGGTTGGCGATCCTGGAGAAGAACTCGACGTGGGCGCCGTCCATCTGGCGGGTCCGCTCGCCGATCCAGACGAAGTGCGCGCTGGCCGCGTAGGCGCGGCCGTCGTGCACCCGCAGCAGCGCCCGCTCGTAGTCGAGGATCAGGCCCTCGTGGCTGTTGTACAGCTCGACCCCGCGCAGCGCGTCGGAGTCGATGCCGCACGCCTTCATGAAGGCCAGCGCCCGATCGATCTCGCGGGCGATGACCTCGTACCGGACGCCGGCCGGGGAGTTCGCGACGAAGTCCTTGTTCCAGTCGTGCACGGCGTGCAGGTCGGCCAGACCGCCGCGGGCGTAGGCGCGGATCATGTTCATCGCCGCCGCCGAGTTGGCGTAGGCGCGCACCAGCCGGTTCGGGTCCGGGATGCGCTTGTCCAGCACCGGCTCCAGGGAGTTCACCATGTCGCCGCGGTAGGACGGCAGGCCCAGCGCGTCGAGGTTGGACGACCGCGGCTTGGCGTACTGACCGGCCACCCGGCCCACCTTGACCACCGGGACGCTGGCACCGTAGGTGAGGACGACGGCCATCTGCAGCAGCGTGCGCGTCGTGCTCTGCAGGTGCGGCTCGGTGTTGAGGTCGAAGGTCTCCGCGCAGTCGCCGCCCTGCAGCAGGAAGGCCCGCCCCTGGGCCACCTCGGCCAGCTGGGCCCGCAGGGTGTCGACCTCGCTGGGCGCCACGATGGGGGGCACGGTCGACAAGGTGTCCAGGACGGCGTCGAGGGCGCCGCGGTCGGGCCACTCGGGCTGCTGGGCGGCGGGCAGCTCCCGCCACCGGTCCAGGTCGGGGACCAGCTCAGCAGGTTCGGTCAGGGTCACGGTCCCCAGGATACGTGGACCGACCTCGGCGTCCCCCGGCGCTCGCACGCGCGCACCGCCCGCGCCGGGGGCCCCGCGCCGGGACCGTCAGCCGAAGAAGACCTCCGCCTCGGCGTACCGCTCCAGGGGCACCAGCTTCAGCCGTGCGGTCGCCTCGTCGATCGGCACCCGCACGATGTCGGTGCCACGCAGCGCGACCATGACCCCGGAGGCGCCGTCGTGCACGGCGTCGAGCGCGGCCAGCCCGAACCGGGTGGCCAGCACGCGGTCGAACTGCGACGGGGTGCCGCCGCGCTGCACGTGTCCGAGCACGACCGCGCGGGCCTCGCGGCCGGTGCGCTCCTCGATGACCGCGGCCAGGGCTGCGCCGATCCCGCCGAGCCGGACGTGCCCGAAGGCGTCGGTCTCCCCGGTGGAGGTGACCAGGTCGCCGTCCGCCGGCCGGGCGCCCTCGGAGACGACGACGATCGGCGAGTACCCGGAGTCGAACCGCCGCCGGCAGTGGCCCACCACGGCGTCGAGGTCGAAGGGGCGCTCGGGCACCAGGACGACCGTCGCCCCTCCGGCCATCCCCGCGTGCAGTGCGATCCAGCCCGCGTGCCGGCCCATGACCTCCACGACGAGGGTGCGGTGGTGGCTGTCGCCGGTGGTGTGCAGCCGGTCGATCGCCTCCATCGCCACGCCGACGGCGGTGTCGAAGCCGAAGGTGTAGTCGGTGCCCTCCAGGTCGTTGTCGATCGTCTTGGGCACGCCGACGACCTGGAGGCCGGTGCCGGACAGGCGGGCCGCGACGCCGAGGGTGTCCTCGCCGCCGATGGGCACCAGGGCCTCGATGCCCAGGCGCTCGAGGCAGTCGCGCATCCGCTGCTCGCCGTCCTCGAGGGCGTACGGGTTCGTCCGCGAGGTGCCCAGCACCGTCCCGCCGCGGGGCAGCAGGCCGCGGACGGCGGCGAGGTCGAGCGGGACGGCGTCCCCCTCCAGCACGCCGCGCCAGCCGTCGCGGAACCCGACGACCTCGTCGCCGTGCCCGCCGACCCCCTTGCGGACGACGGCGCGGATGACCGCGTTGAGCCCCGGGCAGTCACCGCCCCCGGTCAGGATGCCGATCCGCATGCGCTGCCTCCGGGTGATCCGGGCCGGTCGGGGGGCGAGTCGGCGTCATGATGCCGCACGCAGGGCGGTCCTGGGTGGTCCTGGGCGGCTCCCCGGCCGCGCGATCGGCCGCCGCCCCCGGCTCCGGTCCCCCGTCAGGCGCGGGAGCCGGTCGCGAACGGGTCGTCGGGGGCTCCGCCGCGCGAGGCGCGCTCGTGCCGGTGGTCCCGGCCGGCGCGGCGCAGCAGCTCGTCCAGCAGGGCCGCGCGGTGCCGGACCACCGCCGCGCACGCCCGCGGGTCCGCGCCCGCCCGCAGCTCCGCCGCGGTGCGGACCCACGCCTCCAGCAGCTCGTCGTCCGTGGCGCGCCGGACCGCGTCGTGCAGCCGCTCGTCGGACACCTGACCGTCGTCCCGCGAGAGCCGCTCGACGCCCAGCGCCGCACCGGTCAGCACCAGCGCCGAGGCCAGGACCGGAGCGGCCGCCCCGAAGGCCGACGTCCCCACCAGCGCGTGCAGGCCGAGCACCCCACCCAGCGCGGAGAACCCGACCACCCGCCAGGCGCCGGGCCGGGCCGGGAAGCCCCCGTGCGCCATCGCCGCCACCACGGCGGGCAGGACCGCGCCGACGGGCAGCAGGCTGAACAGCCCGGCGCGGCCGATCTCGAGCGCACCGAGGGAGGCGCAGCCCACGACGACGGCGAGCCACGTCCGCCCGACCCTCCGGACGAGCCGGGCCCGCGTCCGGTCGGCGGCCGCACCAGGGTGCGGTCGCCGCTCGGCACGCCCGGCACGGCCCCGGGGGTCGGGCCCGTTCACCTCAGGGGCGCCCTGTTCGGCCGCCGGCGGCGGCGGCGGCCGGCGGGGAGGGGGATCCCCGCCCGGCGGGCCGGGGTCCCGAGCGCGTGGAGCAGTCGGCGCACCGGCCCCGACGCCGACACGATCGCCACCCCGCGCCCGAGAGCGGGCCGCAGGCCGTGGGTGTCGACGTGCTCCACGGCCGACAGGTCCACCAGCACCGGGGTGCCGTCCGTGCCGGTCACGTGGTCGACGACGGCCTCGAGGAGCGGGCCGCCCGACGCGTCGAGGCTGCCCCGCACGTGGACGACGGGGCGCCCGTCGGTCCGCCTGATCTGGACGCCCACGAGCTCCTCGCCCACCGGCCGGTCCGGGGACCCGGCCTCCTCGACGGGGCCGGGGGACGTTCCGGTCGACGGCAGCGAGGGTCGGGTCATGCGCCCGACGCTAGGGACGGGCGCGGCTCCCGGCCGGGGCGCGCGGAGGACGAGTTGCCCGGGCACGGGCTGCCGACGCCCGGCAGTCAGACCGGGCGCAGGTCCGGCGAGGGCCAGTCGAGCAGCCGCGCCCCCGTCACCGCCACGGACAGCGTCAGGTGCGCCGCCGGGTCGGCTGCCCGGTACCCGGTGAGCTGGTGCACCCGCTGCAGGCGGTAGGTGAGCGCGCGGACGCTGAGGTGCAGCCGGCGGGCCGCCTCCGTGGCGTTCCCTCCCGCGGCGAAGTAGGCCTCGAGCGCCGCGAGCAGCGGCTCTGCGCCGCCGCGCACCCCGACGAGGGGGCCCAGGACGGTGTCCACCAGGTCGGCGATCGCCGACTCGTCCCGCATCAGGACCCGGTAGACGAGCAGGTCCCGGGCGAGGGCGACCGGGTCGGGCAGGTCCAGCCGCCGGGCGACGTCCAGCGCGTCGGTCGCCTCCCGGTAGGAACGGACGACCCCGAGCGGGCCGGGGTGGGCCCGGCCGACGCCGGTGCGCCAGCGGCGGCTCCGGGTGGCGCGCGCGACGGCCGTGCCGGTGATCTGCGCCAGCGTGCGCGCGACGGCGTCGGCCTCGGTGGGCGTGCGCCGGGGGTCGGCGGCGAGGACGCAGACCAGCTGCCCGGCCGCGGCAGCGACGAGGACACCGCCCACGCCGAGGCCGCGCCGCAGGTCCTGCTCGATCAGCGCGGAGTTCGGCATCCCGGAGTCGACCGGGCCCGACGCGGCGGTGACGGCGACGAGGTGGGGAGCGGCGAGCGACAGGCCGAAGCGCTCCGCCCGGTCGACGAGGGAGCCGATCTCCGCCCGCCCGCTCAGCAGGTCGTCGACGAACTCGCGCCGGAACGCCTCCTCCCGGCGGACGACGTCGCGCTGGCTGTCCAGGTGCCCGGAGGCGAGCGCCGCCAGCGCCGTGTCGGCCGCCCGCCACACGAGCTCGCCGATCCGGACCACCTCCGTGGTCGTCAGCGACCGGCGGCCGGCACCGGCGACGAGCCCGGGCAGCCGGGGCCAGAGCATCCGCGACGCGGTCATGTAGAGGTCGACGACCACCGGCAGGGCGATCCCCTGCTCCGCCGCCCCGGCGCCCAGCGCGCGGCACGCGTCCCTCTGGGCGCCCGTCATCCCCTGGCCGCTGCGCGCCACCGCCAGGAGCGCCGCGGCGTAGCCGTCCAGCAGGTCCGGCGACAGGCCGTGCTCGCGGGCCGCGGCGGCCGTGACCTCGCGCAGCACCTCGGCGGCGTCGTCGGCGGGGCGCGTCACCGGCTGCCCCGTCCGGCCGGCCCCTGCTGCGGCGGGCGGCTCACCGGCGTCCGGCCTCGATCGCCCGCCACCGCTGCAGGTTGTACCGGGCGTCCACGAGCGCGTCGTGCGTGCCGGCCGGCTTCGGCGGCAGCGGGGGCTGACCGGCGTCGTCCCACCGCTGGCGCAGCTCCCGGGTGAACCGCGGGACCGCCCGGGGCAGCGCGGTCATCGGACCCCACAGCTGGGCGAGCGCGACGTGGTCGTAGGCGGCGAACCACGCCCACAGCTCCACCTCCTCGCCCGGGCCGGTGAGGAAGGCGAGCAGGTCGTCGCGGATCCGCCGGCGGTCGCGCCAGGCCCGGTCCGACGGCGGCGGCAGCTGGTCGAGCACGTTGCGGCGCACCCAGGGGATGGCCTTGCGGTCGTCGAACTCGGTGCTGACCGCGTAGAACTCCCGCCCGCTCTCGTCGACGACACCGATGGAGACGAGGTCGATCGTCGTCCCGTCCTCGATGAACTCCGTGTCGTAGAAGTACCGCCGCACGCTCAACCGCCCCCGCCCCGGACGTCGCGCGGCGGCTCCGGCTCCCCCCGACCCTCCCGGACCACGGCCTGGCCGCGGGGAACCGTGCCGGTCGGGCCGGGTGGGCGGACGTGCTCGATACCGGTGGCCACCGCTCGATCCTCCGGCACGGCCGGTCTGCTGTCGTGTGCAGGCCCTGCGGCCCCCGGAGCCCGCCGATAGGTTCGCCGGCATGCCGGTTCTCGCCATCGACGCAGGGACGACCGGGGTGACCGCGCTGGTCGTGAGCGAGGACGGCGGCGTCCTCTCCCGCGGCTACCGCGAGTTCGCGCAGCTGTTCCCCCGCCCCGGGTGGGTCGAGCACGAGCCCGACGACATCTGGACGGCGACGCTGGCCGCCTGCCGCGAGGCGCTGGCCGGGAGCGCGCAGCGGCCCACCTGCATCGGGATCACCGACCAGCGGGAGACCGCCGTCGTCTGGGAGGGGCGCACCGGGCGGTCGCCGCGGCCAGCGATCGTCTGGCAGGACCGGCGGACCACCGGGATCTGCGACCGGCTGCGCGAGGCCGGCCACGAGCCCCGGGTCGCCGAGCTCACCGGACTGCGGCTGGACCCCTACTTCACCGGGACCAAGTACTGCTGGCTGGCCGCGGAGGAACCGCGGCTGTGGGACGGCGTCCGCGACGGGTCGCTGGTGCTGGGCACGGTCGACTCCTACCTGGTGCACCGGCTCACCGGCGGCGCCGCGCACGTCACCGACCCGAGCAACGCCAGCCGCACCCTGCTCTACGACCTCGCCGCCGGCGACTGGTCCGACGAGCTGTGCGAGCTGTTCGACGTCCCGCGGGCGGCACTGCCCGAGCTGGTGCCGAGCTCCGGGGTGGTCGGCACGACCGACCCCGACGCCTTCCTCGGCCTGGAGCTGCCCGTCGCCGGCATCGCCGGCGACCAGCAGGCCGCGCTCTTCGGCCAGGCCTGCTACTCCCCCGGCGACTCGAAGTGCACCTACGGCACCGGCTCCTTCGTGCTGACCAACACCGGGACGACGCCGGTGCGGTCGGGCGCCGGGCTGCTCACCACGGTGGCGTGGGACGTCGGCGACGGGCTGGTGTACGCGCTGGAGGGCTCCATCTTCGTCACCGGCGCGGCCGTGCAGTGGCTGCGCGACGGGCTGGGCCTGATCGACTCCGCCGCCGAGATCGAGGGCCTGGCCCGCACGGTGCCCGACTCCGGGGACCTGGTCTTCGTGCCGGCGCTGACCGGCCTGGGGGCCCCGCACTGGGACCCGCACGCCCGCGGGGCGATCGTCGGGGTGACCCGCGGCACCACGCGGGCGCACCTGGCCCGCGCCACGCTGGAGGCGATCGCGTTCGAGGTGCGCGACGTGGTCGACGTGATGGTCTCCGAGGCCGGTCTCGAGGTGCCCGAGCTGTCGGCCGACGGCGGCGCCAGCGCCAACGACCTGCTCCTGCAGCTGCAGGCCGACCAGCTCGCGGTGCCGGTCCGCCGCCCGCGGGTCACCGAGACCACCGCTCTGGGCGCGGCGTTCCTGGCGGGCCTGGGCACCGGCGTCTGGGGCGGCCAGCACGAGCTGGCCGCCACCTGGGCCCTGGACCGCCGTTTCGAGCCGGAGCCCGGCCGCCGCGACGACGGGCGGCACGACCGCTGGCGCGACGCGGTCGGCCGCGCCGGAAACTGGACGGGCTGACCCCCGCCGCCTCGCGCCGCAAGGCCCCGGGTCACCCGGCCGCGGGCACCGCCACCAGCCGGCGGAACTCGTCGGCGGTCATCACGTGGGCCGTGGAGAACGCGAGGACGGTCAGGGTCGCCCGGTGCACGTCGTCGGCGGGCATGGATCCCCACCCGACGTCGGGGTAGTCGAAGGTCCCCGTGGCGTCGGAGAGGAAGGCCACCTTGTAGTTGTGGAACATGGCGTCGCGCGCGGTGGCGTGGCAGCAGTTCTCCGTCGTCGTCCCCGAGATCACGACCGAGTCGATGCCCCACTCGCGGAGGATCAGGTCGAGATCCGTGGCGAAGAACCCGCTGTACCGGTGCTTCTTGATCACGTGCTCACCGGGCGCCGGGGTGAGCGCGGGGAAGATCTCGCTGCCGGCCGTCCCGTCCACCAGGGCGGCCCGCTGCTCGATCGGTGGGTAGAGGTCGTCGTACAGACCCATGTCCGAGCCGTCCTCCCGGTGCACGTGGGCCGTGTAGATGACCTTGATCCCGTGCTCCCGGCAGAACGTGAGGGTCTGCGCGAGCTCGTCGGCCATGGCCAGGGCCTGCTTCGACTGCAGCGCGGCCCCTTCGGCGACGAAGTCGTTCTGCATGTCGACGACGATCATGGCCGTCCGCGACGGGTCGATGCGGTCGAAGGTGTAGGGCATGGGGGCCTCCAGACGACGGTGGGATCCGGCCGTCCGGTCGACACGATCGCGGTGCCTCGATGTGCGTCACCTCGCGGCCGAGCCCTTCGAGGCTGGCACGGGCCGGCGGTCCGGCACCACCGCTGCGGCCGTCCGCCCGCGACGACGGGGGACGTCCGGGCGCGTCGTGACAGGGCGCCGTCGACCGGCGTCCTCGCGCGGGCCGGCAGGGCCGTCCGGCCCGGGGCGCGTCAGTCCGGCCGGCGCTGGTTCGCGACCGACGAGCGCCCGAACTCCTGCCCGCGCAGCGCCTCGATGTCGCGCTCCAGCTGCGGCACCGCGGTCGCGGCGATCCGGGTCATGAGCCGCTCGGCGAGTGCGCCGGTGACCACCTGGCGCAGGGCGGCCACGGTCCCGACCGATCGCGGCACGAACACGCGGCGGCCGCGGGTCTCCATGTTGTCCACCAGCGCCCGGGCGCACTCCTCGACCGAGGTGTAGGCCCCCAGCGGGCCGGGGAGCCGCCTTCGCGTCTCGGCGAACGTGGGCAGCGCCGCCTCGGTGTCGCGGACCAGGTCGGTGTCGATCCAGGTCGGGTGGGCGCTGGCGACGGTCACCCCGCGGTGGGCGACCTCCAGCCGCAGGGCGTCGCCGAAGCGCTCCACCCCGGCCTTGGACGCGCAGTACGCGCTCATCCCCGGCAGCACGGTGAAGGCGGCGGCCGAGCTGACCAGCAGCACGTGACCCCGGCGCTCGGCCACGTGGGGCAGCGCGGCGTGGGCGGTCAGCATCGTGCCGACCAGGTTGACCTCGATGGTGCGCGCCAGCGCGTGCGCCGAGCTGGTCATCACGGTGGTGAGCGGCGCGATGCCGGCGTTGGCGACGACGACGTCGAGCCCCCCGAAGGTGTCGACCACCCGCTCCACCGCGGTGGCCAGGGCGGCGGGATCGGTGACGTCGCACTCGACCCACAGGTGCTCGGGTCCGAGCTCGGCGGCCACCTCTGCCAGCAGCTCCGGCTCCAGCCCCGCCAGCGCCACCCGGGCGCCGCGGGCCGCGGCCTTGCGCGCCAGCGCGGCGCCGATGCCGCGGGCCGCGCCGGTGATCAGCACGCTCGCACCGGCGAGAGGGGTGCGGGTGCGGGACAGAAGCGCCATCGGTGGCCTCCGGGGCTCGGCGCACTCGTGTTGAGCACTGCTCAAGAGCCGTTGTAGCTTGCTGATCGTTGCTCAGCAAGCCGGGCAGCCCACGGATGCGGCCCCGACGACGCGAGGGAGTGCCAGAGGGTGACCAGCACGATCGAGACCGGTCCCGCGACCGCCGCCGGCCCGGGCCGGCCCGCCGGACGGACCGTGCGGGTGGCGATCATCGGCACCGGCTTCGCCGGGCTGGGGATGGCCATCGCGCTGCGCCGCCGCGGCGAGGAGGACGTCGTGCTGCTCGAGCGGGCCGACGACGTCGGCGGCACCTGGCGCGACAACCACTACCCCGGTGCTGCGTGCGACGTGCAGTCCAACCTCTACTCGTTCTCCTTCGCCCCGAACCCGGACTGGCCGCGGTCCTACTCCGAGCAGCCGGAGATCCAGGCGTACCTGCAGGCCGTCGCCGACCGCTACGGCGTGCGGGAGAAGTGCGTGTTCGGTGCCGAGGTGACCGCGGCGCGCTGGGACGACACCGCCCGCCAGTGGGTGGTCAGCACGACCGCCGGGGAGTTCCGGGCCACCGTCCTGGTCTCGGCGGCCGGCGCGCTGGCCGACCCCACCTACCCCGACATCCCCGGGCTGGACTCGTTCGCCGGCACCGTCATGCACTCGGCCCGCTGGGACGCCGGCCACGACCTGACCGGCGAGCGCGTCGCCGTGATCGGCACCGGCGCCTCGGCCGTCCAGATCGTGCCGGCCATCCAGCCGACGGTGGAGAGCCTGGCGGTGTACCAGCGCACGGCTCCGTGGGTCGTGCCGCGCACCGACCACCCGGTGAAGCCGTGGGTGCAGCGCCTCTACCGCTGGGTGCCGGGCTTCCAGAAGCTGGTCCGCGCCGTCCTCTACCTGGTCCGCGAGCTGCTGGTCGTGGGCATGGCCAAGAACCGGCGCCTCCTGAGGCCCGTGGGGAGGGTGGCGAGGGCCCACCTCGCCCGCCAGGTGCGCGACCCGAAGCTGCGCGCGGCGCTGACGCCGGACTACACCATCGGCTGCAAGCGGATCCTGATCAGCAACGACTACTACCCCGCGGTCGCCGCGCCCAACGCCGAGCTGGTGACCGCCGGCATCGCCGAGGTCCGGCCGCACTCCGTCGTCACCCGCGACGGGCTGGAACGGCGTACCGACACCATCGTCCTGGCCACCGGCTTCTCCGTGACGCCGCCGGCCATCGCCGAGCGGATCGCCGGCCGCGACGGGCGCACGCTGGCCGAGGTCTGGGCCGACGGCATGGTGAGCAACCGCAGCACCACCGTGGCCGGCTTCCCGAACCTGTTCCTGCTGGTCGGCCCGAACGTGGGCGTGGGCCACACGTCGATGGTCTACATGATCGAGTCGCAGGTGGCCTACGTCGACGACGCGCTGCAGACGATGGCCGCCGAGGGCCTGGCGGTGCTGGAGACCACGCCGCAGGCGCAGCGCGCCTACCGCGACCTGATCGCCCGCAGGTCGACCGGCACCGTGTGGCTGGCCGGCGGGTGCGCCTCCTGGTACCTGGACCGGCACGGGCACAACACCACCCTGTGGCCCGACTTCACCTTCCGCTTCCGGCGGATGACCCGCCGGCTGGACCGGGAGAACTACGTGGGCACCCCGGCCGACGCCCGGCGCTCCCCGGAGGTGGCGGCGTGACCGCGCGGACCCCGGCGAGCGGGCCGACCCGCGAGCGGCGCACGGCCGCCGTCCCCACCGACGACGGCGCGCTGCTGCACGCCACCGTCGACGGCTCGGACGACGCGCCGGTCACCCTCGTCCTCGCCCACGGCTGGACGCTGTCGCAGGCCTCCTGGGACGACCCGGTCGGCCTGCTGGTCCCCCGCGTCGCCGCCGGTGAGCTGCGGCTGGTCCGCTACGACCAGCGGGGTCACGGACGCTCGACGTGGGCACCCGGCGACGCGGACCCCGCCGCGGTGACGATCGACCGCCTCGGATCGGACATGGGGTGCGTGCTCGACCGGCTCGCGCCCCGCGGCCCCGTCGTGCTCGGGGGCCACTCCATGGGTGGCATGACGATCATGTGCCTGGCGGCGGCCCGTCCCGAGCTGTTCGGCGAGCACGTCGGTGGTGCCCTGCTCGTCTCCACCTCCGCCGGTGACCTCGCCCCCGAACCCGCGACCGCGGCGGAGAAGGCGCTCCGCCGCCTCACCCCGGGCCTGGTGACGGCCGCGATCGGCGGGGCCCGTCTCGTCGAGGGCCTGCGGCGGCTGGCCCCGCCGTCGAGCCGGCAGCACCGCAGGTTCGTCCGGGACCTGCTGTACGGCGCCGACGCGACCGAGGAGATGGTCCGCGCGGGCGCGGAGATCATGCACGCCTCGACCGTGCGCGCCTTCGCCGCCTTCTACCCGGCGCTGGGCGGGCACGACAAGCGCACCGAGCTGGCCGCGCTCTCGCGGGTGCCGGTCGAGGTCCTCGTGGGCGACAACGACAAGCTGACCCCGGTGCGGCACAGCCGGCAGCTGGCCGAGGCCCTTCCCGGAGCGGCGCTGCACGTCGAGCCGCGCACCGGGCACATGCTGCTGCAGGAACGGACCCGGCTCGTCGTCGACGCCCTCGACCGGCTGCTCGCCGGGGCCCGCGACCGGGTCGCCACCTGACCGTGGCTCCCGCCGCACCCGGGCGCTCCCGGCGCCGGTCGGCCGGCGACCGCCGGGCCCAGCTGGTCGCGATCGGCCTGGAGCTGCTGCCCACCACCCCGGTGCAGGAGCTGACCATCGACGAGGTGGCCCGCCGGGCGGGGATCAGCCGCAGCCTGCTGTTCCACTACTTCGCCAGCAAGCGCGACTACTACACCGCCGTCACCCGCGCGGCGGCCGACGTCCTGCTCGAGCACCTGGCGCCCCGCACGGGGCCGCCGGGCCGGGGGCAGGCCGCCGGGATGCTCGAGCGCTACGTCTCCTGGGTGGAGACCTACCGCGAGGCCCACCTGTCGTTCGTGCGGGGCGCCGCGGCCGGCGACCCGTGGGTGGCCGAGGTCTACGAGGAGACCCGCGAGCAGCTGGTCGACGTCACCCTCGCCGCTCTGGACGTCCCCGACGACGAGCACCGCCGGCAGCTGGTCCGGGCGTGGTTCGCCTTCACCGAGGACCTGGTGGGCCAGTGGGTGCGGCAGCCCACCCTGGCGCGGGCCGATCTGGTCGACCTGCTCCGCGACCTGCTGGACGGGCTCCTCGCCCCCCGACCCGCCGGGCCGCAGCCCGGGCCCTGACCGGGCCCCGGCCCGACCCCTGGCCGGGTCTCAACCGGCCAGCGCCTCCGGCGCCCGGTCGCCGGCCTCGCTCGCCGGGGGCTGCAGACGACGGACCGCCTCGGAGGCGCTCACCCCGCCGGAGTTCATCGACTTCTTCACCTGGGCGCCGTACACGTCGACGTACTCCTGGCCCGAGAGGGTCATGACCTCGTACATGATCTCGTCGGTGATCGAGCGCTCGACGAAGCGGTCGCCGGCGAGGCCCTCGTAGCGGGAGAAGTCCAGGGGACGCCCGAACCGCACGCAGACCTTCGGGAGGTACCGGCCGACGAGCGGGATCCGGCGGGGCTCGTACGTCATGGCCACGGGGACGACGGGGACGCCCACCTCCAGCGCCATCCGCGCCACCCCGATCTTGCCGCGGTAGAGCCGGCCGTCCGGCGAGCGGGTGCCCTCCGGGTAGATGCCCAGCAGCCGGCCGTCGTGCAGGATCCGGGCCCCCGTGCGGATCGCGTCCTCGGCGGCCGAGGCGCTGGACCGGTCGATCGGCACCTGACCGGCCCCCGAGAAGAAGGCGCGCTGCAGGAAGCCCTTCACCCCGCGGCCGGTGAAGTACTCCTGCTTGGCGAGGAAGGTGACGCGGCGGCGCAGCTGCAGCGGCATGAAGATCCAGTCCGCGGCCGCGAGGTGGTTGCTCGCGAGGATGGCCGCACCCGAGCGCGGCACGTTGTCCACGCCCTCGGCCCGGGGCCGGCAGACGAGCGTGACCCAGGGCCCGATCGCCACGAACTTGAGGAACCAGTAGAACAACACGCCTCCCTCGGGAACTGTCAGACTAGGGAGCCGCGCGGGTGAACGACAATCCGCCCGCCTCCGTTTCACGACACGCCGGCCCGACGGCACGGCCACTGCACGCCGAGGAGACCCGTGCCCCCCACCCCGCCGCCGCCCGGCGCAGCGACCGTCGTGGCCGGCGCCGAGCCGTTCGCCTTCCCCGGCGGGCCCGGCGGCGCGGGCACCGGCGTCCTGCTCGTCCACGGGTTCACCGGGTCCCCGTTCAGCATGCGGCCGTGGGGTGAGCACCTGGCGGCCGAGGGCTTCGCCGTCCGCGCGCCCCTGTTGCCCGGACACGGCACCCGCTGGCAGGACTGCAACCTCTCCACCGAGCAGGACTGGGTCGCCGCGGTGTCCGGCGCCCTCGACGAGCTGCGGGCCGAGTGCGACCGGGTGGTCGTCGCGGGCCTGTCCATGGGCGGCACGCTGGCGATCCGCCTGGCCGAGCTGCGCCCGGACGACGTCGCCGCGCTCGTCCTGGTCAACCCCTCGCTGCTCACCGAGCGACTGGACGCCAAGCTGCTGCCCGTGCTGGCGCGGCTGACCCCGAGCTGGAAGGCGATCGCGAACGACGTCAAGAAGCCCGGGGTCGACGAGCGCGCCTACCCCAAGCTGCCGACGCGCGCCGTGCTCGGCCTGCGCCGGCTCTGGACGGCCACCCGCGCCGACCTCGCCCGCGTGAGCGCCCCGCTGCTGGTCTTCCGCAGCGTCACCGACCACGTCGTCGAGCCGGCCTCCGTACGGGTTCTGCTGGCCGGGGTGGGCAGCGCCGACACCACCGAGGTGCTGCTGGAGGACAGCTACCACGTGGCCACCCTCGACAACGACGCGCCGATGATCTTCGAGCGGTCCGTCGCGTGGATCCGCGAGCGGGTACCGGCGTCCGGGGCGCAGACGTGACCACGCCCCGCCGCGGCCGCCGGGACAACGGCCTGGACGCCACGCTGTGGTCGCCGCTGCGCGATGTCGACCCGCGGGTCGGCGAGCACCTGCTCGACGTCCTGCGGGAGGCCGGCATCGCCGCGTACCTGGAGCCGGCCACCGACGTCGGCCCCTACACCCGCACCGTCTTCCTGCCCAGCCCGCCCAGCGACCGGCTCTTCGTCGACCGGGCACGGGTGGGCGAGGGTCGCGACCTCGTCGAGCAGCACGGCGACGAGCACGCCCCGGAGCGCACGGCTCCGCGGGCCGCCCGCGGCGAGGTCGACGAGGACGCCGAGTGGGCGCGGATCGTCTCGGCCTACGAGGCGGAGAACGGCCGGGCCGTGGTCGACCGCGAGCCCGCCGACGCACCGCCGCCGGCACCGCACGAGATCCCGGTGCTCGACCGGCCCGAGGAGCACTTCGAGCCCCCGCCCCCACCCCCGGTGGGCGTGCCGTCGCCGAACTCGCTGTACGCCGGCCTGCTCATCGCCGCGGGCGCGCTGCTCATCGTGGCGCCGGGCGCGGTCGGGCTGACCATCGACATCGGCCTGGTGCTGGGCGTCGCGGCCGTCCTGGGCGGCGTGTTCATGCTGGTGTCCCGCATGCGCGAGCGATCCGTCGACGACGGGGACGACGGGGCCGTCGTCTAGCGGGAGGTCCGATCAGGCGCCCGCCGCCCGACGCGCGAGGTCGGCGGCCCCGACCAGGCCGGCGCGGGCGCCGAGCACGGCGGCGACCACCTGCGGGCCCGGGCGGAACCCCCGGCCCGGCAGCGCCCGCTCGAGGCGCTCCCGCGCCGGGGCCAGGACCGCCTCGCCGAGCACGCCGACGCCGCCGCCGATGACGACGACGTCGGGGTCCAGGACGGCGGCGAGGTCGGCGATGCCCTGGCCGAGCCAGTGGCCCACGTCGGTGATGAGCTCCTGCGCCAGCGGGTCCCCCGCCCCGGCGGCCTCGGCGACGTCCTCGCCGGTGAGCACGTCGGCCCGGCCTCCGGCCCGCTCGAGCAGGCCGGCGGCGGCCGCCGGTGAGCTGCGCGCGACCTCCCGCGCGGTCCGGGCGAGGGCGGTGCCGCTGGCGTACTGCTCCCAGCACCCGCGGTTGCCGCACGCGCACAGCCGCCCCTCGGGGACGACGCGCATGTGGCCCCACTCCCCCGCCACCCCGTGGGCGCCCCGCTGCAGCCGGCCGTCGAGCACCATCCCGCCCCCGATGCCGGTGCCCAGCGTGATCATCAGCGCCAGCCGGGCTCCCCGCGCCGCACCGAAGCGGTACTCCGCCCAGGCCGCCGCGTCGGCGTCGTTGCCCACCCACAGCGGCAGGGGCAGCCGCCGGGCCAGGTCACGGCGCAGCGCCGTGTTCCGCCAGGCCAGGTGCGGGCTGAACAGCACCGTGTCCCCGGACCGGTCGAACCAGCCGGCCGCGCCCACCCCGACTCCGACCGGCGGCGCGCCGGCTCGCCCGGTCAGCTCCTCGACGACGGCGACGATCGCGGCCTCGGCCTCGGCCGGCGATCCGCCGGGGGTGGCCCGCCGGGCCGTGGCGACGACGGTCCCCTCGGCGGTGACCAGCCCACCGGCGACCTTGGTGCCGCCGATGTCCACGCCGACGGCGGGCGGGCCCACCTCAGGCGATCTCGATGCGCTGCACCACCGCCGCGGCGGGGCCCTCCGCGCGCTGCGGGGCCGCCGGCCCCCCGGCGGACGATCCCCGGGCGGACGCCGTGCCGGCCGGCGGCTCCTCGGCCGGCGGCTCCCCGGCCGGCGGCGCCCCGGCCGGGGGTCCACCGCCAGGGGGGTCCCGGGCCGGACCGGCCGGCTCCGCGGCGAGCGCCCGCAGGGCCGCGGCCGCGGCGACGAGCGCGTCGGCCAGCGCCGCGGTCACCTCCGGCCGCTCGCCGCGCAGGACGGCCGCGGCCTGGCACAACGGGCACCAGCGGCAGTCGGTGCCGTGCCCCGGCTGCGCCCCGGGACCGCCGGGGTCGTCCCCGCGGGCGGCCGGTGCCGCGCTCGCCAGCGACTCCCCCAGCCCGGCGGCCAGCCGCCGTGCCTGGTCCAGCCAGTCGTTCCCCGGGCTCATGCCGTGCTCCCCTCGGCGGCCAGCAGGTCCGCCGGCCACTGCTGCGGATCGGGTGCGAAGTCGACCTCCAGCCGCGCCGCCGCGGTCCCCGCGTCGGCCAGCGACCCGCCGGTCACGACGCAGCGGCGCAGCAGCGGGTCCAGCCGCAGCGACCGGCGGGCTCCGGCCACGGTGACGACGAGGTCGTCGTCCCAGCGGGTGAGCTCCAGGGCGCCGCGCCGCGCGAAGGGCAGCGGGACGGTCAGCCGCCAGCCGCCGGGGACCCGGACCGGCGCGGGGACCGCGAGCGACGCCCCGGCCGGCACGGCGTCGGCGGCGAGCAGGGCGGCGAGCTCCTCGGCCCCGGCGGGCGCGCCGGCCCGTTCCGGGACCGGCGCCACGGGGGCGAGGTCGGCGAGGTCGGCCAGGCAGCGCTCCTGCTCGGCCAGGCGCGCCTCCCACCACGGGCCGCCGCCCTCGGGCAGGACCCGGGTGTGCACCACCGTGGGGCGCTGACCGTGCAGGGCCAGGACCGGCAGCGCCTCGCGGACGGCGGCGACGGCGGCCTCCCGCGGCTGGACGACCAGCCGCAGCTCGGTGGCGCGCGGGTCGGCGAGGTCCACCCGGGAGAGCAGCTCCTCGACCGCGGGGACCGCGGCGAGGGCGGCGTCCACGGGGCCGGGACGGACGGCGCCGGTGCGCACGGCGGCGGTGCGCACCGCGCCCAGCATCCGCAGCCGGGTCGGCAGCACCTGGCCCAGCCACCAGCGCAGGCCCGCCGGGAGGGCGAGCAGGGTGAGCGCGGACTCCAGCGGCCCGGCGTCGACCACCACCACGTCGGTCCCGCCGTCGGACAGGGCACCGGCCAGCTCGGCGAGCAGCGCCACGTCGGCCGCGCCGGGCGGGGCCACGACCGACGAGGACGGCGGCACCGGCACGTCGGGGAGTGCGGCGGAGAGCACCGGGCCGACCGACCCCCACAGCCCCTCGAAGGACCGCTGCGGGTCGGCGGTCACCACGCGCAGCCCGTCAACGTCCCCCACCGGTCCCGGCCGGCGGGACAGCAGCACGGTGCTCCGGCCGGCCCGCGCGGCGCGGACGGCCAGGGCCGCCGACACCGTGGAGGAGCCGGACCCGCCGGGGCCGGTGACGAGCACGGTGGCCACGCCGGGTCAGCCCTCGACGCGCTTCTTGAGCTCCTTGAGCGCGGTGTCGAGGATGACCTTCTCCGCCTTGCGCTTGATCATCCCGAGCATGGGGATCGAGAGGTCGATCGTGATGGCGTACGTGACCTCGGTGCGCCCGTCGGTCTCGGCCAGCGTGTAGGAGCCCTCCTGGCGCTTCTGCATCTGCCCCTTCACCAGCCGCCAGGACACGCGGCGGTCACCCTCCCAGGTGTAGTCCAGGACGTAGTCGTCCTTGACCGCCCCGGCGTCGAGCACGAAGTGGACCTGCCGGGCTCGGCCGTCGGGCCCCGTCTCGAGGACCTCCACCCGCTTGGCCGCCGCGACCCAGGTGGGGTAGGCGTCGAAGTCGGCGATGACCGCCATCACGTCGGCAGCGGGGGCGTCGACGACGATCGACTGGGTGGACTGGTCGGCCATGCGGAGCAGGCTAACCGCTCGGGTGCCCGCTGCCGTGCCCGAGACCGCCTCGGCTACTCACGGGTAGGCGTCACCGACTAGATTTGCAGGCCGGACGCCCCACCGGGGCCGACCGGGCGACGGTGCCCGGGGTGCGGTGCGGCAGAGAGGACCAGGCGTGCGCGAGTTCAGTGTCCCCGCGACGACCGAGGTGGGCCCGGACGAGGCCCTGCCCGACATGCTGGCCGAGAACGTCGCCGAACACGGCGACGAGGTCGGCCTGCGCATCCAGCGGGCCGGCCGCTGGGAGGACGTCACCTGGCGGGAGTTCGGCGAGCAGGTCCGCGGCGTGGCCAAGGGCCTGATCGCCGCCGGCGTCCAGGCCGGCGACCGGGTCGCCCTGCAGGCCAAGACCCGCTACGAGTGGACCGTCGTCGACTTCGCCATCTGGACCGCGGGCGCCGTCGTCGTCCCCGTCTACGAGACCTCGAGCCCCGACCAGGTGGCGTGGATCCTCGCCGACTCCGGCGCCACCGCCATGATCGTCGAGAAGGCCGAGCACGCGGCGGCGGTCGACTCCGTGCGCGACCAGGCATCCGCCCTGGGCCCGGTCTACGTCATCGACGACGACGCCCTGGGCACGCTGACCGCGGCCGGCGCCGAGGTCCCCGACAGCGAGCTGGACGCCCGCCGGGCCACGCTGCGCGCGGACAGCCTCGCCACGCTGATCTACACCAGCGGGACGACGGGCCGGCCCAAGGGCTGCGAGCTCACGCACGGCAACTTCCTGTTCGAGATCGGCAACGGCATGAGCCTGCTCGACCGGTTCATGAACGTGCAGGGCTCGCTGCTGCTGTTCATCCCGCTCGCGCACGTGCTGGCCCGGGTCATGCAGGTCGGCGCGGTGAAGACCCGCACGGTCATCGGGCACACGCCCGACGTCACGAACCTCGTCGAGGACCTCGGCGCGTTCCGGCCGACGTTCGTACTCGCCGTCCCGCGCGTGTTCGAGAAGGTCTTCAACCAGTCGAAGGCCAAGGCCGAGGCCGCCGGCAAGGGCAAGATCTTCGACCGGGCCGCGCAGGTGGCGATCGACTGGTCCCGCGCCCAGGACACCGGCGGCCCCGGGCTGGCGCTGCGGGCCCAGCACGCGCTGTTCGACAAGCTGGTCTACGGCAAGCTGCGGGCCGCGCTCGGCGGCCGCTGCCTGGGTGCGATCTCCGGCGGGGCCCCGCTGGGCGAGCGGCTCGGGCACTTCTTCCGCGGTGTCGGCGTGACCGTCTACGAGGGCTACGGCCTCACCGAGACCACCGCCGCCGCCTCGGTGAACCACGACGACGCGCTGCGGATCGGCACCGTCGGCCGGCCCCTCCCGGGCGTCGCGTTCGCCATCGCCGACGACGGCGAGATCCTCATCCGCGGCGGCGTCGTCATGCGCGGCTACTGGAAGAACGAGCAGGCCACGGCGGAGGCCATCGACGCCGACGGCTGGTTCCACTCCGGCGACATCGGCGAGATCGACGCCGACGGCTTCGTCAAGATCACCGGTCGGAAGAAGGAGATCCTGGTGACCGCCGGCGGCAAGAACGTCGCCCCGGCCGTCCTGGAGGACCGGCTGCGCGCGCACCGGCTGGTCAGCCAGTGCATCGTCGTCGGTGATCAGCGCCCCTTCATCGGCGCGCTGATCACCCTCGACCAGGAGGCACTGCCCCTGTGGCTGGAGTCCAAGGGGAAGCCGGCCGACACCGGGCTCGACGCCCTGGTCGACGACGCCGACGTGCGGGCCGAGCTCGACGCGGCGGTGGCCGAGGCCAACAAGGCGGTCTCCCAGGCCGAGGCGATCAAGAAGTACCGGGTGCTGACGACCGACTTCACCGAGGACAACGGGATGCTGACCCCCAGCCTCAAGCTGAAGCGCAACGTCGTCCTCAAGGAGTTCGGCGCCGAGGTCGAGTCGATCTACTCCCGCTGAGCCCGCCGAGGCACCCGAGGCTCTCCCCACGTCCCGCGCGCCGGGACGTGGGGAGAGCCTTCTACGCCCGGAGTCCGTCCGGCTCCAGGACCTGGGCGAACGTGTCCGCGATCCGGGTCCAGGACCAGCGCTGCTCGACCCACGCCCGGCCCTCCCGGCCCATCGCCCGAGCCCGCGCCGGATCGTCGAGCAACCCGGCCAGCACGTCGGCCACCCCGTCGGCCGATCGCGGGTCGGCCACCACGTGACCGGTCACGCCGTCCCGCACCGCCTCCGGGGCTCCGCCGGAGGTGCCGGCCACCACGGGCAGCCCGCAGGCCGCGGCCTCGAGGTAGACCATGCCCAGCCCCTCGACGTCCAGGCCGGCGCGCCGCGTCCGGCACGGCATGGCGAACACGTCGCCGGCGGCGTAGTGGGCCGGCAGCTGGTCCGGGGGCACGGGCCCGGTGAGGACGACCGAGGCGCCGAGACCCCGCGCCGCGACCGCCCGCCGCAGCGCCGCCTCCTCGGGCCCGCCGCCGACCAGCAGCAGGCGGGCACCGGGATGGCGCGCCAGCACCCGCGGCCAGCCGGCCACCAGCACGTCCTGGCCCTTGCGGGCGACCAGCCGAGAGACGCACACGACGACGGGCGCCTCCCCCAGCCCGTGGCGGCGGCGGACGACGGCGCCGTCGGCGGCCGGGGAGAACGCCTCGACGTCCACCCCCGGGGACAGCTGCGCCATGCGGACCCGCCCGCGCAGGGCCGGCGCCAGCCGGCCGCCGGTGTACTCGCTGATGTAGGTCAGCACGTCGAGCCCGCCGGCGATCCGCCGCATCAGCTGCCGGCCGCCGGGCACGGCCACCCAGCCGGTCTCGTGGCCGTGCGTGATGCCGACCTGGTGGCGCACCCCGGCCGAGCGCAGCGCCGGCGCGAGGAGTCCCAGCGGAGCGGCGGCGCCGAAGACCGCCGTGTCGCACCCGTACCGGCCGGCGAGCTCGACGGCCGCTCGCGCCGTCGCACGGGTGGGCAGCAGCATGGCGGTCGGACGGCGGACCACCGGGTAGGGCAGCGCCGCGTCGTGCTCCTCCCAGCCCGGCGAGCGCGAGGCGAGCACCACCAGGGAGTCCGGCGGCCGCCGGGCCAGCAGCGCCGCCACGAACGTCTGGATGCCGCCCTGCCGGGGCGGGAAGTCGTTGGTGACGACCAGGGTGCGGCTCACGGCCGGTCCGCCCGCAGCCAGTCCTCGGCGAAGGCGATCCGCTGCGCCGAGGTGGGATGCGAGCCGAAGAACCAGTGCCAGGCCGCGGGCGGGTCGGGGTCGGAGAGGTTGGTCGAGGCCAGCCGCCGCTGCATGTCCACGAAGGCCTGCGCGTCGCCGGTGAGCTCCAGGGCGTGCAGGTCGGCACGGCGCTCCACCTGACGCGACACGAGGTTCTGCACCGGTGTGGCCAGCAACGTCCCGACGGACACCAGCAGCAGCACCAGAGCCACGACCCGCCCGTCGCGCGGGGACTCGACGCCGGCCCGGCGCAGCAGCCGCGGCGAGGTCAGCAGCCAGCCCAGCAGGCAGACGGCGCCGGCGGCACCCAGCGCGCCCATCAGCGTCCCGGTGAGCACGTCGTCGGTGGCCACGTGCCCGAGCTCGTGCGCCACGATCGACTCGATCTCGGCGTCGGGCAGCCGGGTGAGGACCGTGTCGTAGAGGACGATCCGGCGGGTGCCGCCGAAGCCGGACACGTAGGCGTTCAGCGACGTCGTCCGCCGGGAGGCGTCGGACACCAGCACGTCCTCGACGGGAGTGCCGTTCTCCTCGGCCAGCGCCAGCAGGTCGGTGCGCAGCTGCCCGGCCGGCAGCGGCTCGAAGGTGTTGAAGGCCGGCTCGATGACGACCGGGTAGAGGAACGAACCGACGACGACGAGGCCCGCGGCCGCCCCGGCCGCCCAGGCCCACCAGGTCCGCGGCGCCCGCCGGACCAGCCACACGAGCGCGAGCAGCGTCAGGGCCGTGAGCGCCGCGTCGATGGCCAGCGAGACGACGACGTCGCGGCCCCACAGCGGCCAGCTGCGGGTCGACAGCCCGTAGCGGTGCCGCACCACCTCGCCGTAGACGCTGATCGGCAGGGTGACCAGCCGGCCGACCGCCAGCAGCGCCACGGTGCCGAGCACCACCTGCCAGGCCCAGCCGCCGCCCAGCGGCCGCGCCACGGCCTGCACCAGCCGCGCGCCCAGGGGGGTGAGGCCGAACACGGCCGACACCGCGAGCCCGAGCACCAGTGCGGCGAGCGACGCCGGCCGGATGGCGCTCGCGAAGGCCTCGGCCCGCTCGACGGCCGCGGCGGGCAGGCCGGCGCCGGGGTCGGGCGCGGTGGGCCCGCCGGGGACGTCGGGCAGCAGGGTCCAGGGCGTCCGCAGGACCACCACGAGGACGAAGGCCGCACCGAGGACGACCGCGGCCACGAGCGCGGCCCGGCGGGCGGACACGTCCCGAGCTTAGAAGAGGACCCGGGCGGACCGCCCCGACCGGCGCCGCGCCCGCCACGACGCGGGCCGGTGACCCCCGAAGGGGTCACCGGCCCGGTCACGTCGGCAGCCGGAGTGCGGGGCGCGCCGGCTCAGAGGATGCGGCGGACGGCGGTGATGCCGCCCATGGAGTCCACGCTGACCACCTTGACCGGCTGGCCCGAGGTGGAGGCGTGGACCATCTGGCCGTTGCCGATGTACATGGAGACGTGGCTGACCGGGCTGTAGTAGAAGATCAGGTCGCCCGGCTGCATCTCGGCCCGCGAGACGGCGGTGCCCATCTGCGACTGCATGCGGCTGGAGTGCGGCAGGCTGACGCCGGCGGCGGCGTAGGCGTACTGCGTGAGGCCGGAGCAGTCGAAGGCGTTCGGCCCGCCGGCCCCCCAGACGTAGGGGTCCCCGACCTGGGCCAGCGCGGTGTCGACGGCCACCTGGGCGGCGCCGCTGCTCGCCACCGGGCGGGCGACCGCGGCGGGGGCGACGGGCTCGCCCGTGCGCACGGTCTGGGCCTGCTGCACCTGCGCCTGCTGGGCCGCGGTCAGCTCGTCGTACTGCCGCTGGTAGTCGGCGATGTCGGAGTGGAGCGCATCCTCCTGGGCGCTGAGGTCGTCGAGCGTCTGCCGGGCGGCGACCTCCGCGGCCTCGGCGTCCGCCTCGGCCTGCTCGGCCTGCTCGGCCGCCGCCGACACGTCGTCCAGCACGCCGGTGGTGTGGCCGGAGATCTGGTCGAGCATCGCCAGGCTGCTCACGAAGTCCTCGGCGGAGTCGCTGGTCATCAGCAGGTTCAGCGTGGCCAGGCTGTCGTCGGCTCCGGTGTAGGCGCTGCGCGCGACCTGGCGGATCTGCCCGTCGAGCGCGTCCAGCTGTTCCTGCGTGGTCGCCAGCTCCTGGCGCGCGGCCTCGACGGCGAGGCGCTGCAGGGCGAGCACCTCGCGGGCCTCGTTCACCTGCTCGGTGACCGCCTCGAGGCGGTGGCTGGCCTCGGCCACCAGCTGGGCGGCCTGCTCGGGGGTCGTCGCCGCCTCGGGGTCTGCCAGGGCGGTACCCGGGAGGGCGGTGACGACCAGGGCGGCCGTGGTCCCCACCAGCAGCCCGCGGCCGAGCCGGCGGGGGCGGGAGGGACGCTGGTCCCCGGCCGGGAGACCGGGGTGGAACTGTGCTCGTGCATGCCCCAGGGCAGGGCGAGGCGTCGCCACGGTCGGCGGCTCTCCGTTCTTCCTCAGCAACCGCCTACCGAGTTAGCTGACGGGTTCGGGCTGGGAAGACGTGCCCTATCTCTGCGCGCCGCGGACGGCGCGTGCACGCCGGCGGGGCCGGCGCGCACGAGAACTCACCCCAGTGCTGCGGTGGGTCCCCGGCTCACCTCGGTCCCGGGCGCCCCCGGAGGTGGCGCCCGAGCCTGCGGTGACTCGGCGGTGTCCGGCCGAGGTCGCCCCGCGCGGGGCGACGACCACCCGGTCGGACGCCGGACACGGTACGGCCGTGATGCAGATGTGACAAACGCGGGAGGCGTGGATTGTGGGAATCGACACGTTCAGCATGCTCGCCACTCCGGTGCGTCACCACCGCGGTCAGCCGATCCGGCGGCGGCCCCCCGGCGTCTCCTCGGGCACGGCCCGGTGCCGCAGCGGGGGCACCAGGCCCCCCTCGGCGAGCGCCCGGACGGCGCGGCGCTCCACCTCGTCGAGCTCCACGACCACCCCGCCCGGGGTGGTCGTCGTCGCGGACTCCTCCTCGGGGGCGCCCGGACGGCGGGTCATCGGCACCACGGCCGGATCGGTGCCCTGCCAGCCCGGCGGCGCGCCGAGCAGCACCGTCACCACGCAGTCGGCGCAGCCGGTACCGCGGGCGGTGCAGGTGTCGCAGTCGATGAGCATGGCCGCTCTCCTCCCGGTCCTCTCGTCGGTCGGGCGCGACGCTAGGCACGCCCTCCGACAGTTCCGGTCAGGTCCCGGCGTACTCCCAGTGCCACGGCTCCTCCCGGCCGTTCCCCGGATCGGCCCAGGTGGGGTGCAGCCAGCCGAACCGGCCCGCGTTGGCCACCATCCACTGGTACTGCGCGGTGCCGAAGGTCTGGACGCCGCCGCACAGGTCGACCGCCAGACCCCAGCCGTGGTTGCTGGTCCCGGGCACGGCCGCCAGCGCCGGCTTCTGCCCGTACAGCCGGACCTGGCTGGCGTAGGTCCGGTAGGAGTCGGTGATGCACAGGGGCGTGCCGAACGCGGAGGCGAAGGCGGCGCTCATGGCGCGGTAGGCCGCGGCCGCGTCGCAGCGCAGCGCGTGGGCCGCGACGCCGATCTCGCAGAGCGCACTCGGCGGGATGAGGCCGTTGGGGTAGCCGCCCCACGACCGCGCGCCGTCGAAGCTCGGCGGGTACACGGTGTTGCCGCACTGCACCTCCAGCGCGCCACCGGTCGGCCCGGGGGCCGGCTCGGCCGGTCGCTGCCCGGTGCTCGGCCGGCCGATCACGAGCACCTGGTCCATCGGCAGGGAGCGCACGACCACCGCGCCGGCCCGGGCGTCGGCGGCCAGCATCGACCGGGTGTCCAGTGCCAGGCCCACGTGGCCCAGGCCGGCCTCCGGCGTCCCGAGGAAGACCAGGTCTCCCGGCAGAACGTCCTCCTTCGCGATCGGCCGGGTGACGGCGAAGAGGCCGGCCTGGTCGGCCGGGAGGTCGACGCCGGCCGCCCCGTAGGCCGACCGGACCAACGACCCGCAGTCGAAGGACTCCGGCCCGGTGGTGCCCGGCGCGTAGGGCAGGCCCAGGGAGTCCATCGCCGTGCTCACCGCGGTCAGCACCTCACGGGGCAGCACCAGCAGCGACGTGGGCTGGCGCGGCAGCTGCGCGGCCCCGGCCTGCGCACCTCCGGACACCGAGCCGACGGGGACCAGCCCGGCGGGCAGCCCGGCGACCGGGTCGAGCAGCTGGGCGGCGGGAGGGGCCTGGACCCCGGCGGCCACGAGCTCGTCCAGGTAGGCACGCCAGTTCGCCGCGGTCTGCTCGTTGACCCGCACCTGCTCCTGCTGCAGCTGCGCCAGCTGTCGGTCGACGTCGCCGAGGGCGGCGTCCAGCTCGCCGGTCACCTCGGCCGCCGCCGCCTCCAGCGCCCGGACCTCCGCCGCGACCCGATCGGCCCGCGCCTGCGCCTCGGCCAGCGCCGCGGCGGCGCGGTCGCGCTCGGTGACCGCGGCCCGCCGCTGCCGCTCGGCCGCGGTCACCACCGCGGCGGCGTGCGCGTCGACGGCCTCCAGGTAGCCCATCGCGGCCACGATCTCCCCCGGGTCCCCGCCGGTCAGCAGGAGGGTCAGCGGGGTGAGCGCGCCGCCGTCGCGGTAGATCGCGGAGGCGTACTCCGCCACCACCTGCTGGTACCCGAGCAGCTCACCCTCGAGGTCGGCGACCGCGGCCTCGGCCTGCCGCGCGGCGTCCTGCGCGGCGGACAGCGCCCCCTGCGCGGCCATCACCTCGCCCTGGCGCGCCAGCAGGTCGGCCTGGACCTCCGCGGCCCGGCGCTGCAGCTCGTCCAGCGCCTCGCTGTCCAGCACGCCGGAGGTGCCGCCGGGCTGGTCGCTCGGGTCCGCCGCGGCCGGCCCCGGAGGCGCGGCGAGGGCGACCACGACCGCGGCCACCCCGGCGAGGAGCACCGACGGACGGCGGGGGCGCCTTCGGCAGCGCTGGGGCATCGGTCACCTCTCCTGCGGCGGGGTCGTCGGCGACCCCGACGGGATGGTGTCCCGTCCCACGCCCCTGCGCCACCCCGACCTGGGGGTTCGTCCGCCCGGGGGACACCCCCGGGCCGGAGGGTCGACCGTCCGGCGGCGCGCCGTGCAGCCGGTGCGTCGGCGTGGCTCGGCGGGGACTGTCGGTGCCCCGACCTACCGTCCGCCTCAGTGTCAGGGTGCTGAGCACCGCACCGGCTGGTTGCGGTGGTTGGGATCCTGGCCAGTGGTGATCTGGCTCCTACCGTCCGTGCCGCTCCCGA